>JBAXDA010000267.1:0-2798 GCA_037141215.1 Candidatus Firestoneibacteriota bacterium
GCTTTCATTCATCTTTGTAATTGAGGATTTCAGGCGCCTGATCTTGTCCCTTACGGCTGCGGCTTTTTCAAACTGGAGTTTCTTTGCCCAACCCAGCATCTCTGCTTCAAGTGAGGAGATGAGCCGGGGTATTTCATCGGCGGTTATATAATCTTCCTTCTTCTCCGCCGCAAGAGGAACCGTAAAGTAGTCCTGCTCGTAGACGCTTCCGAGGATCTCCCTAATCTGTTTTTTAATGGTTGCAGGCGTAATATTGTGCGCTTTGTTATACGCCAGTTGGATTGCCCGCCTTCTGTTCGTCTCGGAGACGGCCCAGTTAATGGATTTTGTCATTTTATCCGCGTACAAAATAACCCGCCCGCCGACATTTCTTGCGGCGCGCCCGATGGTCTGTATAAGAGAGGTTGCGGAACGGAGAAAACCTTCTTTATCGGCGTCAAGTATGGCAACAAGCGAAACTTCGGGCAGGTCAAGACCTTCTCTGAGCAGGTTGATTCCGACGAGTACATCAAACTCACCCGTCCTCAAGTCCTGCAGAATCCTTATCCTCTCAAGGGTTTCTATATCTGAATGCAGATATTTTGCCCGCACGCCGATGTCTTTAAGATACTCAGAGAGATCTTCGGACATCTTCTTTGTAAGCGTAGTAACCAGGACACGCTCGCCTTTTTCCGTAACAGTCTTTATCTCGGCAAGGAGGTCGTCCACCTGTCCTGTGGCTTTTCTCATTATGATTTCGGGATCCAGTAAACCTGTAGGGCGTATTACCTGTTCAATCGGCCCTGCGGCGCCGGACTTTTTCAGCTCGTACTCTTGAGGGGTGGCGGAGATGTACATAACCTGTGGTATTCTTTTCTCAAACTCCTCGAACTGCAGAGGCCTGTTGTCCATAGCCGAAGGGAGACGGAAACCATAATCAACAAGCGTGGTTTTCCTTGCCTTATCTCCCGCGTGCATACCGCGAACTTGGGAAACGGTTATATGACTCTCGTCTATGACTATGAGCCCGTCTTTCGGAAGATAATCTATGAGGGTGAAGGGCGGTTCACCGGGTTTTCTGCCGTCAAGATGCCGCGAGTAATTTTCAATGCCTTTACAGGTGCCTATCTCCGTCATCATTTCTATATCAAAACGCGTTTTCTGTTCCAGACGCTGGGCTTCAACAAGTTTGTTCGCTTTCTTTAGTTCAATAAGCCGCGCTTCAAGCTCTATCCCGATGTTTGTTACGGCTGTCTTTAGCTGGTCAGGGGGAGTTACCCAATGCGCGGCTGGAAAAATCATTACACTGTTGAGCCGGTTCTTTATCTCGGCGTTGAACCCGTCAATTTCAAGTATCTTTTCTATGATATCACCGTCAAACTGTATGCGGATTACCGTATCTGAAGCAGCGGGGAAGACATCAACCGTATCGCCCTTTACCCTGAAAGTCCCGCGATAAAGATCGGCATCGTTCCTCATATATTGAATTCCGACCAGCCCCTTTAAAAGGACATCCATGTTCAAGGCCTGGCCGACCGTTATGACTATATTCATATCCCTGTAGGTTTCCGGAGAACCTATGCCGTAAATGCAGGAGACGCTGGCCACTATTATGCAGTCCCGTCTTGTCAGTATTGAAGCGGTAGCCGAATGCCTGAGCCTGTCAATTTCGTCGTTTATGGAAGCGTCTTTTTCTATGTAAGTGTCGGTTGAAGGAATATAGGCCTCAGGCTGGTAATAGTCATAATAACTGACAAAGTACTCAACCGCATTCTCAGGGAAAAAGGATTTGAATTCACCGTACAGCTGGGCTGCGAGAGTTTTGTTATGGGAAATTACGAGCGTTGGTTTTTTTACCTGGGCAATTACATTTGCCACGGTAAAAGTCTTGCCGGAGCCGGTAACGCCAAGGAGAGTCTGATGCTTGCCGCCTGTTCTGATACCTTTGACAAGCTTTTCAATAGCCTGCGGTTGATCGCCTGCGGGCTTGTATTCCGAAACAAGTTTGAATTCCATTTCTCCATTTTAATGCATTTATGCGTTACTTTCAAGCCATATACCTCCCTCAGAAGGAGAAGTTGACAAAAAACACACTGTGTTGTATGCTGTGTAAAGGTTTTGGAATACATATATTATGAATAGTGCAAACACTAAAGTTCAAAGGAGCGCATCGAAGTGACCTTAAAGAGCATATTTGAAAATGTAATTAATTATGACATTTCGTCCTGGACTCCGTTGTTCTGGCCGATTGTCGGAGGGATTCTTTGGTTCTTGATTGGCAAGGAATCCAGTAAAAATAAATTACTCTTTAATAGGTGGTATGCCGCTGTAATGGTGTTCCTTCTGATTACTTATGGATATCTAAGGGACATTCAAAAAATGTCATTCACCAATAGTTCCTGGATATTAGTTTTAGTCTATTTAGGACTTGCATATCTAATAAATCTGGTAATAAATAAAAAATGGCCAAAAGAAGATAAGTCAAAAAGCAAAAAGAAGCAGTAAGCCTTCTGGCTGTCAAGTTCTTTAGGGCAGATAAGATGAGCTGCGTGGTATTGGTAAACGCAGGCTGACACTGAACCTTCAGATTTTACTCTTCGGCAACTTCCCTGCCTTTGTTCCCGTAAAGGCTATCTTCATCTTGCAATCCTTGCATTTTGGTTTTCCGGGAATGCCTTTCGCCAGTAATTCTTCAGCAACCCGCCTGAAATTCTTCGGTTCAAGAACTATTACCAGCGCGCTGCCTATCTTTAATCTCTTGTCAAGTCCGCGTTCGCGCATGAGTTTTTCGGAATGGGTAACATCGTCAAGCAGGGGGC
>JBAXDA010000268.1:0-2782 GCA_037141215.1 Candidatus Firestoneibacteriota bacterium
TTTACGGGGAGGCTCTCGGTCTTAAACTATAATCTTGAAACAATGACCGAGTGGAAGACCAGGTTTGAGGGAGAGGTCAGGGGGGAGCTTGCCGGCCAGAAGTTCCTTGTGGATGAGCTCTGGGATGCGATACCGGCCAAAGAAAAAAAATCAGGAAAGGACGGCTCAAAGGCTTCCGCTGAACAGGCGGGGTTTTCCGACACAGAAATTAACGAATACACGCAATATGTCAATGCGAAACTAAAAGTCAACATGGTTTTATTATTAAAAGAGATTGTCTTTAAAAAAATTAAATTTGCCGAAATGAGAACAGGGCTTGATCTTAATAACAGGTCAGCAATTGTCTCGTCTTCTATGAAGGCCTACGGAGGCGCAATGACCTCCTATCTGCAACTGGATATGAATGCCCCCGGGCTGGGATACTCGCTGGACGGAACCCTTAGCGGAGTACAGACGGGGGAATTTGTAAACGCCGGGGTAGATTCTTTCTTCAGCGGCTGGATAGCGGACCTGGCAAAGGATAAGATCTCCGGCGCGGCGGAAGCGAATTTCTGGATTACGGGAAAGGGCTCAAATGTGAAAGCTATTAAACAGAACCTTGTCGGAAAAGTGGATTTTAAGCTGATTGACGGAAAGCTTAAGAATTGGAGTGTCTTGTCCGACGGGCTGAAAGCCCTGGGCGTAAATCCCTCGGGAGAAATACCGTTCAGGCAGATGACGGGAAAGACAAGGATTCTAAGCCAGAAAGTCTATATTGACGAGCTAAAGGTGACTTGCGATGATGCCAGATACAACCTGGGTTCGGGCGGCTGGGCAGGTTTTGACAAGGATCTTGATTCAGAGATACAGCTTCCTATAAGAAACGATTTCTCTCCCTCCATTTCGTCAAAACTCGGGGATGCGGGAAAATTCGCTGCAGGGCAGGATGGCTGGCTGCCTGTTGATTTTGATGTCTTTGGAAGGATGGCCTCCCCGTCTTTCAAGCCAAATATGGACAGGAGCTTTAAGAACGCGGGGCAGAAACTTGAAGCGGAAGCAAAAAAGAAGGTAGAAGAAGAAGGGAAAAAGGCTACGGAAGAACTGAAGAAGAAAGGGGAACAACTCTTGAAGGGGCTGTTCGGGAAATAAAGAAAACCAAGAGAAATAATAAAACGGAGAGTTGCAATGCAAAACTTTTTTGATTTTATAATCGGGATTGACCGGCAGGTATTCTATTTCTGCAACAATACCCTGAGGAATACTTTTTTTGACTTTGTAATGCCCATAATTACCAGCGAGTGGTGGGTTCTTCCGCTTGTTCTGGTGGCGGCAATCCTGCTTATTTACGGTAACAGAAGAGTAAAGATAATAGTCGTGCTGATAATCATTGCCATAGCTTTCGCAGACACCATCTGCTACCGCATACTCAAGCCTTTCTTTGCGAGGATAAGGCCTTTTTACACGCTCGGACATGTAAATCTTCTCACAGGGGCGGGTTATCTTTCTTTTCCTTCAAATCACGCCGCAAATACTTTCGCGCTCTCTTCGGTGGTTTTTCTTTTCAACAAGAAAGGGGGGGCCTGGCTTCTCTGCAGCTCTGCGGTTATTTCCTTTTCAAGGATCTATTGCGGGGTTCATTATCCGCTGGATGTGCTGGCGGGCGCTTTTATAGGCTCGGCGATAGGAGTAATGACCGTATTCTTCTACAGGCAGTTTAAATGGAAAAAAGAAACAAAGCCGCGCTGACAGTCCTTCTGCTCTTTTCCGCAGTTTTACTCCTCTGGAGTATTTTTCCCGTTTCAAGAAGAGTCGCTCTGGAAATAAAACACAAAACTGCGGATCTGGCGGTTTCCTATTCGGACATAAGAACACTTTCAAAATACCTGAAAAAGGGAACGCGCGAAACACTCGCGGTTTGCCGCGCTAACGGCGCGAGCTCGGTAATTCTGACGCCTTCGGAAATGAGGGAAGGTTTGAAAGAAGCAAAATCAGCCGGCCTTGAACCGATATTCAAAGCCGACAGACAGAAACAGGATAATCTCGCTGATTTTCCCGCGGGGGCAAGGATATTGTTTGTCAATAATGAGGTCTTTGACGCTGGCATAGCGGTTGCCCGGGATTTAAAGGTCTGCCTGGTGGAGTTTTACCGGCCGGCCGGGTATGAAGGTATTAACAAGAAAAACATACTAACGCTCCATACCTTAAAAGACAGGGAAACTTATTCCCTAAGCACGGAGAAACTCAAAAAAAGATTCTTAAGAGCGTGGTCTGAGAGAAAAACAGGGATACTTTATGTAAAGTTAAAATTCAACACGCCGGACCCTGCGGCGGAAAACAGTTTGCTTTTAAAAGGTATTTCCGGCGGGCTTAAGGAGGAAGGGGCTATCCTTGGTGTTTTTAAGGAGAATCCCTATATTCTTGGCGGCAGTAACAATATTAAGGCGGTAAAAGCGGCCGCTCTTCTCGCGGCTCTACTGCTTCCCACGGCCCGCTTATATTTGGCTTTCAAGATAAACGCTCCTGTTCTTGTGAGATTCGTGGTAATGTCAGCCTGCTCTCTTTTCGCGGGACTAATAATATCAGGGCTGCTTGCCGATACGGCATTTATGCTGAAACTTGAAGAGTTCCGGGGCGTAAAATTGGCGCTTACGCTTCCCGTGCTGGCGGTTTTTCTCGGTTTATGCCGTTCTGAAAAAAGTGTTTTTGCCGGGAAAATGCTCCGCTATGCGGGCGGTGGCGGTGGGGTTGCAATCAAAGCGCGGGCAACGACTTTGAAAGAGGGCTGAAAATTTGTACGGGGCGC
>JBAXDA010000269.1:0-2769 GCA_037141215.1 Candidatus Firestoneibacteriota bacterium
CCTCCGGCCTTAAGAACTTCGAATTTTGAATAATATGCCGTTATCTCATCCAATCCGGTAATATTTTCTGAAACAAGGCTCCCCTGCGTGCCCCTTAATTCGTTGAAGGCTCTGCAGGTTTTTCTCTCATCTTCGACAGCCATCTGCAGATTTAACTTGCGCAGTCCCAGGAAACCTTTTGCCTGCAGGAGATCGCCGCGATCCGCAAGATCATTGTTCACTCTATCCTCATTCCATTGCAGTATATCCTCCGCTCGTTTCAGTTCTTGTTTCCTAAAATTCACCACATCTCTTGCAAGTGAAAGCGAAAGATAGGTAAAGCGGGTCCGAAGCAGAAGCTGCTGCGCAGAGTATTGCTTCATATATTGAGCCGATCTTATGCCGGCTTTTGCTTTATTGATTCCTGCCTCCGTAAACCCTCCGGCAAGCTCCCTCACGAGAGACTGTTCTACTTTCAAAAACGCGGCTGTGCTGTAGGCCGTAAAATTACTTAGAGTAAGCCCCGGGAAAAGAGTATAGGGAGCACTTAAATCTAGCGCTGAAATTGAATTAGAAAAACCGAGGCTTGTGACCGTCCCGGTCTCCCATTTTTTACTCAATCCCAGATCCCAGGCATAAGTATTATTCTCTTTGAGCGGCAAGGTTGAACCGAATCCGGCTCCGCTCTTGTCGTCTATATATGTGTAATTTCCTATGAATCTCGGGAAGTATGCCATCTCTGACTGGCTGATCTTTTTTCCCAGTGCGTCTATAGAGAGAGCCGTGGATTTAAGCTCCGGGTTTTTCTCTTTTACCTGGCTTAAATAAGCGTCAAAGGAAAGAACTTTGATTACTTTCGCGTAGGAGGAGCCGGCAGTTCCGGCAGAGAGCAGTAGAATAAGCAGGAGCTTTATTGCTCTTTTTTCCATTTTTTTCGCGATTACTTCCATTACTTCCGCAAAATCATTTATTACCCTCATAACATTATTTTTGTCCTCCGCAGGAAGCATATCAATAAAACGCTTCATATCGGCCCTGTGCTGCTTGTCGCATACTTCCATGGCTTTCCTTCCTTTCCCTGTAATCTCAATAAGCACTACTCGCCGGTCGCCCGCATTAAGTTTCCTTTTCAAAAGTTCCTGCTTAACCAGCTTGTCAACTATATGCGTGGCCGTCGGCAGGGGGATGCCGACAAAGCCTGCAACTTCCGACATTTTGCAGACCTGTTTTTCTTTAAAAAGATGCATCAGTCTTACCTCGGACATGGACATACTGACTTGCAGGCCCGCTTTCCGCGCGGGAGGCCTGCGGTACAACTGCGGCAGCAACCTTGACATGGAACTCCGTATGGCCTCAATCCTTTCATAAATATCTGACATTTTTCCTCCACATATACTTTCATATGAAACTATTTCATATGAAAGTATACCAAATCAAACTATTTTGTCAAGAGGAAAAAAAGAAAGATTGGAGTGTTTTGAGGCAGATAATGCAACCTTTATTGACTATTGAACAATTGACGATTTAAGGATGCGCTACGCGCAATACATAACCACGGCGGAGCCACTTCAAATCGTAAATAGTCAATAGCAGATTCGTCAATTCAGAAGCTGGATTTACTTTCTTAGCTTAATGACTCCGCCATGCGCGGTTGCAATGTACTCAACGCCGTTCAGAGCGTTTATTTTTTTCAAGGAAACCTCAATAACAGCTGGTTCTTCCGAAGGGGGTTTGGGCATACCTGTGAGTTTGCCGTTCTTTGTTATAGCGAGGTCACCGACTACAAGGTATTTCCCGTTTATCAGGTAAGAAGTTGAACCGGGGGTGTGTCCGGGAGTCAGAATTGCCAGGCAGAGTGCCTTTCCTATTTTAAACTTTTGCCCGTCTTTCGCCAGCAGATATTTCGCGACAGGAAGCTTGTTAACCCGCGACATGAACATAAAATGCCTCTTCGCCGCTCCGGTTACCAGGGGTTTTTCCTTTTCAGGAAGATAAACGACGGCATTTTTCATTGCAGGCAGGCCGTTCACATGATCGCCGTCGGAGTGTGTCAGAAAAACCGCTTTTACTTTAAGCGGGTCCAGTCCGAGTTCTTTAAATCCCGCCAGCACTTCCTCGGGTTTATTTCCCGCGTCAAAACAATAGAGGTCCTCGCCTGACTTAAAGATAAATATATCAACAAACTTGTCCTTAAGCGCAAAGAATTCCTTTGTTACAGCGCCGGTCGGCGCCGGTTTGAAGCTCATCATAGTCCTTGCCATGGGCAGAAGAAACAAAGCCGCCAGGACTATAAATATACCTGCCGCTATACCAATCCGTTTCAATGTTTTAATCTGCCCCCCTTATTTATTGCGTCTCAATTACCGTATTTCATATTTTCTTCTTACGGTCTCATTCGTACTTAGCGCTTTTTAGAGGTTGTTTGTACATCAACTTGAATACAGCAAGGCTTAGGGCACAGACAACCGCGGCAATAATTATGGCGAGATCGTAACTTCCCGTAAGGTCTTTAACTGCGCCGGCTATTATGGGCGCGCTCACTCCGGCCGCGGCATTGGTAAGAAACATATAACCATATATATTGGCTAGCTGTTTTACTCCATAGAGTTTAGAGACATTGGACGCGTATACCACCAGCGTGCAGCCGTACATAAGGCCCACCAGCGCGGAAAAAACGAAGAACGAAATATAACCGGAGACCCAGAAGATGGAGCTGAAAAGCACGAGGGTCTGCGCGGCCAGGGACAGGATAATTGAAAGTTCTTCGCCTATTTTTTGTATGATCCAGCC
>JBAXDA010000270.1:0-2762 GCA_037141215.1 Candidatus Firestoneibacteriota bacterium
AAGCGTGTCTGTAAACTCCAAAGGCGGTTCTACAAACACTTCCTGCGCCATTACTGCTCCGCACATCGCAAGCGCTGCAAGCAACATCATTAACTTCTTCATAAACTACCTCCTTTTAGGTATAGGTGTTTTTTTCTTTACGCTGTTTTCTCGTATTTCACCTCCTTCTATGTTGAGTATGGTTGTCACAGGTTTGAATTCTTTGACAACATTATTTTCAAAACTTACAGTTCCCACGAATTTGAAATCCCAGAGCTCATTAACCGAAGTTGAGCTCTTGAGCATCTCCGTCGGTTCGCCCAAAGAAAGCATAACCTGTTCTTTCGTCATGCCCGTGTTAACAGTCTTGGCTTTTATTGCATCCCAAACGCTCTTGTCCCATTTATAGGAGTCGTAAGGATTTTCAAAAAAGAAAAATCTTGTGAAATCTTCCAGGTAACCTTCCATTTCATTAAGATACACGACATAGAATCTTTTGCCGTTAACCTTGAGCTCTATTTCAATGGAAAGGGCTGATTTGTCGGTCAGGAGCTCCCTGCCCGGAAGCACGATCTTATTCCTCACATTAACAAGCTCGCACTCGGTGAGTTTATCTATCTTGGTGCCGGAAGCCGTCCAAATGTTTTTTCTAAACCATAGCTTTCTGCCTACAAACTCTTTCAGTTTAAAAACGGCTTCCAAATTCTGTTTCTTCCTTACTTCCCAGGCTTTAAGGTCCACTACTATTTCAGGTGCCGTCAACTGGCGCTGGTTCTTGCCGTCGCCATCCGCACTCCATATCTGATAATTTTTAATAAAACAAATCTTCTTCCCGCCCGGAGAAAAAGAGACGCCGAGAGGAGTAACCCTCGTGATCAGTTCCGTGATTTCCCGTGTTTCCAGCTCCAGGCTGAACAGACTGAAACTGAGCCCGTCCTTTGCCAGAGCAGGATAAATAAGCTTTTTTCCGTCAGGAGACCAGGCAAGCCCTGAACCAACAAAGCCTGTTGTTGTGACCTGTTTTTCTTCGCCCGTTGCAACACCGGCAATGAAAATGTTTTCTTTCTTGAATTCTTTATCAAGCATTACAAAAGCTATTTGTTTCATATCCGGAGACCAGGCCGGCGGGCTTAAAACAGTTTCAGGCCCTACGATACCGCATTTCAGAAGCACCTTATGAGGTTCTTTCTTCCTGGTATCGAGCAGATGGAGGCTGGCATTTTGTTTCTCAACTGATATGAAAGCTATCTGCTCCCCGCCCGGGGAGAATACGGGATACAACTTGTCTTCCGGCGTAGAAGTCAACTGCCTTACCCCCCCGCCGTCGTCTTCCATAATCCAAAGCTGCTGCACTCCCTTTTCATCGCCTCCGGCAAAAGCTATGTTTTTGCCATCCCAGCTCCAGTAAGGATGCCTGTTCCAGGCCTTAGAGGTGAGCATTACTTTTTGTTTCAGTTCATCGGCCCGCAAAGACCATATTTGAGTGCCATAAACTTTACTGACGAGGGTGTAGGCTATCCGCTCAAAGCCCTTTTCGGCATGCTTGACAGACCAGACCGGATACTCGCAACGCTCTTCTTTATTTTCAGGCTCTGCTGCTAGAAGGGGAAAAGCCGCACAGGCCAGCAGCGCGAGCGCAACCGCTTTTAATCCGGTTAATTTATTTATACTGGAGTATTCCATGCTTATATTCTCCTTGTCTGATTTTCCAGGCTCGCAAGAGATGCTTCCTCAGCCGGAAATCCCGGTGTTTCAATACCCGCTGCTGCTCCGGTCTGATTTGCGTAGGTCGCTTCCAGAAATTTGTGTTCCTGCCTTGGTTTAAGCAGCACCACACTGCCTGCAATCATAAGCGCCAGCCCGAGGACTCCCGCCGCGAATTTAAGGCCAAAAACAGGCTTGCCGACGGCAGCAGGCATTGTGACAGGTAATTCCACCCCGGATAATCTCGAGCGGAGAGCATTCTCAAAATCTGCAGGAACGCTCTCGCGACATACTTCTCTTAAACCTTTAACTACGGATTTCAAATGCTTATATTTGGAAAAACATCTGTGGCAGGAAGTAAGATGGGCGGCCAGCAGCTGTTTTTGGAGTCCTGAAAGCTCACCGTCAATATATGCGCTTATGTTCTTTTCAACAAACCTGTGTATCATTCTTGGTCCTCCGAGTTTTGAACGCGCTTCTTAAGTTCCTCTCCCAACAAAACCCTTCCGTTGTGGATCCTTGACTTTACCGTACCCAGGGAAACCCCCTGCACCGCGGCTATCTCCCCGTAAGATAGTCCTTCTATTTCACGCAAGACTAATGCCGCTTTCAGATTCCCGGGCAATACATTAAGAGCCTCCTGCAGTTTACCGGAAAATTCTTTTTTTTCTATCAGGGCAAGAGGATTTCCTGAATAATCCGGTATCTCAAGATAGGCTTCTTTCCGTTCCGGCATTAACGCCTCTTTATGACGGATTCCTCTTTTATGGTGGAGGCAAGTATTAATGATAAGCCGGTAGAACCAGGTAAAGAACATCGAACTGCCGCGGAAGCCGGGCAGAGCTTTAAAGAGATTAATAAATATTTCCTGGGAAATGTCCTCGGTATCCTGTTGATTGCTGAAAAATTTGCGCACAATTCCAAAAACCTGCCCTTTGTAACGGGTTACCAGCCCGTAAAAGGCTTCTTTGTCTCCGCTGCAAAACCTGCTTACAAAGGCCATATCTATCATATTTTCGGCTTTTCTGTCCTGGTTTTTTTCAGGCTCTGTGTCCTTTTCCTTATAGGTTAGTTGCCGC
>JBAXDA010000271.1:0-2751 GCA_037141215.1 Candidatus Firestoneibacteriota bacterium
GTCATCCTGTGCAAAAAGACCGGTGGCGAATACGAACGCCATTACAAAAATACAGACATGTTTCATTTCAATACCTCGGTTGTTGAAGTGGCACAGGCGTTCCAGCCTGTGACCTTGATACAAAGTTTCAATATCGGAAAAATAGCGCGTCAGCAAAGTGATGCGGCTACGGCAAAATATTTTCTGGACGGGCTCTAATCAAAAAATACGTGCCTCAGCGCAGGGCCAGTTTGCGATATTTACTGCGGCGGTGAAGCAGGTGTTCCGCATCGGCGGCCAGCATCTTCTCCTCGTATTCCTGGAAATTGCCTTCGAACCATTTCACTTTGCCGTCACCTTCAAAAATGAGAAGGTTAGTGCATATGCGATCAAGGAAATAGCGGTCATGGCTGATAACCATGACGCAGCCCGGAAATTCAATAAGGGCCTCCTCCAGTACGCGCATGGTATTCACATCCAGGTCATTTGTAGGTTCGTCAAGCAGCAGGAAATTACCGCCCCGGCGCAACAGCTTGGCAAGATGTACGCGGTTGCGTTCACCTCCTGAGAGTTTCCCAACTTCTTTCTGCTGCTGCGGACCGCGGAAGTTGAAACGCGATAAATATGCGCGGCCGTTCATCTTCCTGTCACCCAGGAGGATCTCATCTTCACCACCGGTTATTTCCTCATACACGGTTTTTGTGTCATCAAGTGCGTCCCGGTGCTGATCAACATATGAAAGCATGACCGTTTCACCTATGGAAAGGCAACCGGTGTCAGGTTTTTCCTCTCCGACAATCATCCGGAAAAGAGTGGTTTTGCCGCAACCGTTAGGACCGACAACACCTACGACCGCACCACGCGGCAGATCAAATGCCACATTATCCAAAAGGGTTATGCCATTATATCCCTTAGAAATACCGGACACATTCAGGACTTTATTGCCTAAGCGTGGGCCTGGCGGGATCTGGATTGAAACATCGTCTTTGCGATCCTCGACCTTCTGATTTGCCAACTCATCATAACGATTGATCCTGGCCAGGCTTTTTGTGCGCCTTGCCACAGGGCTGCTGTTAATCCATTCCAGTTCATGTGACAGCATTTTCTGGCGCTGGCTCTCCTTTTTCTCGGCCTGACGCAGAAGCTCGGATTTTTGCTTCAGCCATGAGGAATAGTTTCCCTCAAACGGGATGCCGCGCCCGTTTTCCAACTCTAAAATCCATTTGGTGATATGATCCAGGAAATAACGGTCATGCGTTACAATGATAACAGTGCCCGGGTAGTCGCGCAACGTGTTTTCCAGCCATGCAACGGTTTCGGCATCCAAATGGTTGGTGGGTTCGTCGAGCAGAAGCAGATCCGGTTTTTCAAGAAGTATCTTGCAGAGCGCAACCCGCCGGCGTTCACCTCCTGAAAGCTTGGTCACATCAGCAGCATCGGGAGGAAGAACCAATGCATCTGAAGCGACATCGAGCAGGCGGTCTATTTCCCAGCCGTCGGCAGCATCTATTTTTTCCTGGAGCCTCCCCATTTCGTCCAGGAGCTTGTCCATTTCCGCCGTCGACAGTTTTTCCCCCATCTTTACGGAAACTTCATCATAACGGGTGATGAGGGCCTGGAGCGGAGCCACAGACTCCTCCAGATTACCGCGTACAGTTTTTGCAGGGTTGAGATGAGGTTCCTGCGGCAGATACCCTACTCGCATTTTTTTGCCGAGCTGTGCTGTGCCCATAAACTCATTATCTATTCCCGCCATGATGCGCAGCAACGTGGTCTTGCCTGAACCGTTTTCACCCACAATCCCGATCTTTACGCCGTAATAGAAGCAAAGACTGATGTCCTGGAAGACAGGCTTATCATTGTAGAATTTGGTCAGGTTTTCCGTGGTGAATACAAATTGTGGAGGCATTTTGAAAATCCTTATTGACAGATAATATCGTGCGGAAATACCGCACGATATTATATAAAAGATTAAGATTGTCTAGCAGGTATGCTTGTCTTCGCTCCACTTGATTATTTCGGCTTCTTCCTTCGCCCACTTGTCGCTTCTTGCAGATGTGGCGAACACCTTGAAATATTCCTGGATCACATTGGAGAATATATGGAGGTGGTTTATCCTTTCCGCAAATATGCTGCCCAGATCATCCAGTTTTTCACCCTCAGGAAGATTCAGTCCGCTGAATGTGAATAAGTCCGCATCAATAGTGCCCGCCCATATTTCCTTCCCGCGTGCAAGCGTGAATTTGGATTTCTTGAGTTTCTTGCCAACGTCCAGCGCGGCTTTCCCTTCAGCGCTCCTGAGCGGATTTCCTTTGCGGACAACTGTTTCACCCGAACCCTCGGCCTCATCGCTGAGTGCAAAAGTGAGCGGACCTTCAATCATTATTTCAAAATCACCGAATTCCCTGGTGCCGAGTTTTCCGCCTTTCTCCTCACTGTAATACCAGAGCCATGTGAGGAAGTCGCGTCCGGGATTTGATTCGCCTTTGACATTTTTAGTGAATCTTACAGGCTTCAGTGAATCCACTTCCTCCTTGAAGAGCCTGAACATAATGTCGCTTAGACCAACCTGCACCGGTTCAATCTTGAAAGTGTCATGGAAATATGCCAGGAAAGTGTCGATTTTCTTGGTGGATGAAGTGCCCAGATAAAGCATGTTCGACGCCTTGTCAATCACAAACGGGATACCGGAAATCTGCGGAGGCATCTGCATGAGGCGCTTCTCCTCGACATCCTTTTTAATCTGTCTGCGCACTTTCCCGGGAACAAAGG
>JBAXDA010000272.1:0-2732 GCA_037141215.1 Candidatus Firestoneibacteriota bacterium
TCTACTATTATATCAACAAAGAAACTCCCTACGATTTCTCCTTCATAAACTGCGTTAAACTGTGGTTCTTTTATTGCTTTTAAACCGTCTTTGCTTAATTCAATTAATAGAGCATTTTGGTAGACGCGTTCGACAAACCCTGCTCCCAGCTCATTGTGTACTTTGAAGCAGGCTTTAATTATCTTTTCTGTTAAAGGATCGTTAACCTTTTCTTTCGAATTACCTAAGCCTTTTGCAATATCCTCTCTCACTTTAAAGCTTTTCTTGTTCTGAGTTTGTTTATATCTTATTGACAATCTCATCCTTTAATAATAGATTTATTGTTGTAATTTGCTTTATCAGTGTAATCCAAATCTTCTCATCAGTGTCATCTTTCTTTATCAGTGTAATCCAAATCTTCTCATCAGTGTAATCATTTTATCTTAATCAATTTTACTTTAGTTCGCGCATATCAAACACTCTCTTTGCTTTGCCTTCGCTTCTTGGCAGGCTCTTCGGTTCTACCAGAGTTATTTTTGCGCGCAAGCCGATGGCTTTCTCTACATGATCTTCTATGCTCTTCTTGGCTTCTTCCATATGCCTGATCTCGTCGGAGAAGAGGGTGTCGGAGGCTTCCACCTGGACTTCAAGTTCATCAAGCTGGTGAGGGCGGGTTATTATTATTTTGTAATGAGGTTCTATCCCTTTAATTTCCAGCAAGGCTTTCTCTATGGAAGACGGGAAGACTATCACGCCCCGGATCTTAAGCATATCGTCGGAACGGCCGGTTATCCTGTCCATTTTTAAGGTAGTCCTGCCGCACTTGCATTCGCCGCGCCTTAGGGCCGTTATGTCTTTTGTCCTGAAACGGATCATCGGAGTGCCTTCCTTCGTAAGCGTGGTAATGACCAATTCTCCTTTCTGTCCTTCCGCAAGCGGTTCAAGCGTTTCCGGAGAGACGATTTCCGGAAAGAAAACATCCTCCTGGAAATGCAGGCCGGCTTTTACTTCGCATTCCTGAGAAACCCCGGGCCCGATTATTTCGGTAAGGCCGTAAATATTCAGAGCGGAAAGGTGGAGGCGTTTCTCTATTTCTTCCCGCATTTTCTCGGTCCACATTTCAGCGCCGAAAACACCAGCTCTGAGTTTCAAATTCTTCAGGTCGATGCCTTCTTCTTTTGCCGCTTCCGCAAGGTAAAGCGTGTAGGAAGGAGTGCAGGTGATTATTGTCGTGTGGAAGTCTCTAATTATTTCAAGCTGCCGCTTGGTGTTTCCCGCGGAAATGGGGACAATATTTGCGCCTATCTTTCTCGCTCCGTAATGCACTCCCAGCCCGCCGGTAAAGAGCCCGTAGCCGTAGGCATTCTGCACAATATCTGACTTGACGCAGCCCGCCATAGTAAGAGATCTTGCCATTACCTCGCTCCAGAGTTCTATGTCGCCGAGGGTATAACCCATTACCACAGGCCTTCCGGTTGTGCCGGAGGAAGTGTGTATCTCCACTATTTCTTCCATAGGAACGGCAAACATTTTATAAGGATAAGCATCGCGAAGGTCAGCCTTAGAGGTAAAGGGGAGTTTATGAATATCCTTAAGCGTTTTAATGTCGGCAGGTTTTACTCCTGCCTTCTCAAAAGCCTTTTTGTAATAGGGGACACGCTCATAGGCATATTTAACTATGTTCTGCAGGCGCTCAAGCTGAAGCTGCTCTTTTTCGCGGGGAAGCTGGCATTCGGCTTTCTTGTTCCAGATTAAAGACATAAATTCCTCCGTAAGAATACAAAGATAGAGCCGATTTGTTCCAATTTAAATTTTTATCAGTGTAATCAGAACGCGTCATCAGTGTAATCGGTTTTATAATGTCTTCTTTGCTTTCTCCGTATCCTTAATATCACAAATAAGCATGGCTGTCTGCCTGTCTTTCTCGATGAAAACATAAGCGTTTTCAATGTTCAGGCCGTTCTTTGCAATGAACCGGGCTACATTGTGGAAACCTCCCGGTTTGTCTTCCATTTCAATCGCAAATACATCGTTCATTGAAACGGTAAAGCCTGCCTTCTTGAAAGCATCAAAGGCTTTCTCCGGCTTGTCCACAATGAACCGCAGGATCCCGAAATCCCCCTGGCTGGCTATATTGAAGGCCAGTATGTTTACTTTGTTCTCGCCAAACACCTGGGTTATGTGTTCCAGTTTCCCCGGCTTATTCTCGGCGAAGATAGACAACTGCTTTATATTTTTCATGTTTTCTCCTGAAAAATTGATTACGCTGATTACCAAAAACGATTACGCAGATTAATAATGTGAAACTCGTTTTATTTGGCAGCTTTTATTGCCAAAGTTTATTAGCAAACCAACTCTGAGTCCGGAGGCTTTTAAATACGAGATCATTTGAGACTCAAATATCTTCGGTATATTGCCTGCCAGCGATTTCAATTCCAGTATAACTTTATTCTCTATAACTAAGTCAAGCCTGAAGTTCCCCACTCTGTTCCCTGCAAAAGTTAACGCGTAAGGCTTTTCAGTTTCATATGTGATATTTTCTTGTTTTAAGAGTACGACTAGGCTGTTTTGGTAGATTCTTTCAGTAAATCCCGGTCCTATTGAAGAATGCACCTTAAAACAAAGCCCTATTATTTTCTCTGTTATTTTATTCTCCTCAATAGAATCTATCATTTATTGTGAATTATTCCTATTTTACAATAACAATCTGTGTAATCCCACTTTCTAATCTGTGTAATCAAGCGCGTCAAAAA
>JBAXDA010000273.1:0-2728 GCA_037141215.1 Candidatus Firestoneibacteriota bacterium
TTCTGTACCTGCTTTATTCTCAATATAGCCGCTGCTGATTATTACTTTTAAGGCGGGATTGAGCTCCTTAAGTTTTGCTGCAAGTTCAAACCCGTTCATGCCTGGCATAACTGAATCGCTGAAAAGAAGATCAAATCTGCCTTTCTCCTCTTTGAAGAATGCAAGGGCCTCCTCCGCGTTCTTAGCCTTGAAAATAATGTGATTGTCTTTTTCCAGGATACTGGCAACCATATTTAATATTGCTATTTCATCCTCCACCAGAAGAATTTTCTTTCCGCCAACTTTAATGTTATTTTCCATAATATTCTCCTTTGGTGCGCTTGCGTTCTGCCTGTCCTTTGCAACCGGAAGATAGATTCTGAATTCCGTTCCCTTTCCGGGATTGCTAATAACATTGATCCATCCGTTCAGCAGGTTAACTATCCCGAAAACTATTGACAAACCAAGACCTGAGCCTCTGCCAAAAGACTCTGTAGCATAAAAAGGTTCATATAAATGCTCCATCAGCTCTGGGCTTATTCCAAACCCCGTATCCGAAACAGAAAGACAGACGAATTCTCCTGCCCTGGCTCCGGGCAGGCTAAAGGAATCCTGCTCAACAAGCGTGACATTCTCTGTTTTTAAGGTCAGCCTCCCACCTTTCGGCATCGCTTTTTTTGAGTTCGTTGCCAAATTGAGGACCACCTTTTCAAGCTGGGTTTTATCCGCGTTGATATTTTTGAGACCGGGAAAAAGGTGAAATTCAAGTTTAATGTCTTCTCCTATGACCCGCTCAAGTAAGCTTTTAATCTCGTGCAGGGGATCATTAAGGGAGAGGATCTTCTTTGAGATAGGCTGTTTGCGGCTGAAAACCATCAGCTGCGAGGTTAAAGCGGCTGCTTTTTCCGCGGCTTTCCTAATTTCTTGTATACTCTCCTTAATTTCGCCTTCTGCTGATCCGAGGCTCTGCGCAATATCCGAATAACCTATAATAATAGAGAGCATATTGTTGAAATCGTGGGCTATCCCCGCGGTCAGGTTCCCGAGGGCATCCATCTTTCTGGACTGCGCCAGTTGTTGTTCAAGCATCTTCCGTTCCGTGATATCCTGAACTATTCCGAATAATTTAGTAATTCTTCCTTTTTCGTTCTCTGTAGGAGCGATGATACTCCTGGCCGTCAAGATTTTTCCTCCTGCCTGCTTTATGTTGAATTCACATTCAAATTCAAGGCCGGTCTTAAAAGCTTCGGCGGCAAGTTCTTTCAATTTCTTGTCATCTTCCGCCGAATAATAGGCCGCTGCTTCTTCAAGAGTCGGCACTCCGGAGGACCTGTCTCTGCCGTAAATCCTAAAAACCTCGTCCGACCAGGTTAACTTATTTGTTTCTAGATCATATTCCCAGCTGCCTGTTTTCCCTATCTCTTCTGCCTTTTTAAGCTGAACTTCGCTTCTTAAAAGAGCCGCTTCCGCCTGTTTCCTTAGTATCCAGACACCGAGAACAGAGCAGAGATTCTCAAGGTCCTCGACTACTCCTTCGCCAAAACGGTATTTTCTGCGGTCATAAAGCTGCAGCAAACCTAAGGTCTTGCCCTCTGCCCGGATGGGAACGATCGCAAAAGACAAATACACTTCGCTTGCGCGGTTATTCTCCTTCCCAGTTCCTGGGTCTTGAAACTCCGGAAGCTCGGGCGTTATAATCGTGTTTTTTGTATAGGCGCTTCCGTATTTTGTGAACAAGGGGTTTGACGGGTCGGTCTTTCCGGAAAACACCAGAGCGCAGAGGTTTTTCATTTTAGGGCTTAGGTTCTCCCGTTTACTGCCGGTCTCCCCTACTTCAAACTGCAGTTTTTTCTCAGGCTCAAATCCGTTTGCAATGCCTTTTCCGTCAAAGAAAGGCAAGTCAGCCCCTATTTCAAGGTTTATTCTTATTGAATTTATATCCAGCTCACGGTCTATACCTTCAGAAATACTTTTAAACGCGGAATCCAGAGAAACCGGCCTATTCAATATACTGAATATTTCAGCCAGCAAGCGCTGGCGGAGTGCGGCATCATTGCGCTTTGCAATATCTATTATAGTCCCGGTCATTCTTACGGGGTTCCCGTCGCGGTCCCATTCATTTACCTTCCCGCTCACAAGGAGCCACACCCAGTAGCTGCTTTTATGTTTTACCCGAATTTCGCTTACAAACACCTCTGTTGCTTTTGAAAAGTGCTTATTCAAGATCTCTTTTGCTTTTTTTAAATCTTCAGGGTTACACAATTCTTCAAAGTCCTCACTCCGGCCTGGAATCTTTCCTATTCCGGAATAACCCAGGAATCCGGCCACATTGTCGTTTAGGATAACTTCCCCTGTCGGCACTCTCCAGTCCCAGAGCCCTATGCCTGAGCCGGAAACAGCGAGGGCAAGCTGTTCTTTGGTTCCAAGGAGAATCTTTTCCTTGTTTTTTGCCTCAGTAATATCTCTGACAATCGTTAAGAAATGTTTCTTCCCCAGGAAATCTATGAAACGACCGGACATAACGGTGATTCTTGTTTCTCCCTTCTTGGTTAGAATTTCTATTTCAACCCCGTTTACTTCACTTTTTTCCTTCAATTCAGCCAGCAGACGGCTGCGGTCTCCCGCGTTTTTCCAGATACGCAGGCTCTTCGTAGAACTCTTCCCCAGAGTTTCTTCCTCCGAATAGCCGGTTAGCACCGAGAAGCCTTTATTGACTTTTATATATGTCCCATCCTCTATGCTGCTTATG
>JBAXDA010000274.1:0-2714 GCA_037141215.1 Candidatus Firestoneibacteriota bacterium
GGGTTTCAGTTCTTGGCATCAAGTACAACCTTTTTGTTAAGAAGATCCGCCTTTTTCTTCAGGCCGTCAGCCAAATATTCGTTTCTGGGATTCCAGAGCATCCAGCCTCCGGAGCCGAACTGATCGGCAGCATTGATCTGCGTGCGTATTTCAGGGCCGCGGAAATATCGCTTATCAAAAGCATAATCCCTGAAGGCCTGAAGCCAGGGCCTGAAACGGACAGCCGGAATATTCGTGCGCTCCTGAGCCTTCTTCAGGGAACGAAATACTACTTCGTAAGGATGAGCCACAGGGTTCCTGTAGCCGGGAATCCCGAACTGGAAGCCGGAGGGATAGAGCATCAGGGAGATATAATCGACGCATGAAGCTAACCTGTCAAGCCGCTGCCCTATTTGCGTGTCATCAAGGTTCCAGGACGCGTAACCAAAAACATCCGCAGACAGAAAGACATTGTAGGGAACGAGCCGTTTTTTAGCTTCCATGAGGAATCCCGAGATATTGTTGACCCTGTTCTCCTCAGTGTTTGCCATCGCAAAAGTGAGGCCGCGTTTGTCCGGGAAGCGGACATAATCAAACTGTATCTCATCGAAACCGTTTTGCGCCGCTTCAAGCGCAATATTGATATTATATTCCCAGACTTCCTTTTTGGAGGGGTCCACCCATAAGAGGCCCTCCTGGTCACGCCATGCCTTTCCGTCATTCGTCTTTACGGCCAAGTCTGGTCTGGCAGCACCTAAAATATTGTCCTTGAACACAACGATGCGGGCGATTGTGTATATTCCCTTCTCTTTAAGCGACTGGAGCAGGGCCTTTATATCCTTTACGATAACGGTTTTTTGTGCGCCGACTTGAGAGACCATGGGAACGGCGCTTTTGTAGGTCAGAATCCCGCGGTCTCCTTTCACATCGATGACCAGGGCATTAAGCTCGGTTTCATCGATAAGTTTGAGGGCTTTGTTCCGCAACCCCCTGTCGCCGATGCCGTAATAGGTCATATAAAGGGCCTTGGGGTCCAGCTTCCTTAACTTAAGTTCAAGGGGGGCCATTACCGAAACCGGCGTAAGAAACATCTCCGTTCTTGTATAACCGTAAGCCCGCGCTGATACCTTGCTTGCCGGTGTCTTGATGGTGAACATACCGTTATCATCGGTCTTCAGTACCTCATTGTTGACCGTGACAAGGGCTGCTTTGATGGGTATCTTTGTAGCGGAATCCAGAACTTTTCCACTCGTGTATCCTGCTGCCTGAGACGCCGCCGGGATATTAAACAGCAGTAATAAGGCAATAAATGATTTCGCAAAACCACTTCTCATAATCTTTTCACATCCCCCAGCACTCTTATATTTAACTTTATTTAGCATTTCTCGCCACTATTCTCTCGAATTTTTTGCCACTGTCCGCATTTACCATAAGATACCGCGGCAGCTTCATAACCGTATCAGCACGGCCCGCCGGATGACGCTCAAGAGTAAAAGCAGCCACATACCCGGCCTCAGAGGCCTTGGAGGTAAGATGATCATCATAAATGCCAAAGGGCCAGGCAAGCATATCCATTTTTACACCCAGCTCTTTTTCAAGTCTGCCCTTTGCTTTCTTCAACTGCATATCCACAAATTTCTCGTACTCCGCAGGAGAGAGCTTCTTCTTCTCTCTTTTAAAGTTAGGGTGCCAGTAGGTATGTGCTTGCATGTCAAAAAGGCCTGACTTCTTCAATGCCCTAAGCTGGTCCCAGGTCATGGCATAAGAGGCGTTAGATATGCACGAAGGATAGAGAAAAAGTGTCGCCGTGATTTTGTACAGTTTCATCAACGGGAGCATATCAGAATATACCGTCTTGTGCCCGTCATCAACCACGATCACCACCGATTTTGGTGGAGGGGGTGGGCCTTTGCTGAGATAATAATTCACCAATTGTCTGAGCGGAATGACAATGTATCCGTTGTCTCTGAGGTACTTCAGGTGGGTTTCAAAAACAGAAGTCGTCACAGTCATACTGTCTGCCACGGTAGGCCCAAAGCGGTGGTATAGGAGAATAGGCACACTTATGGTTGCGGTCTGTTCTTTTGTCTCCCTTACATCTGCGTTGGTCAGGGGAACCCGGAAGAAAAAAGCTAAAAGCAGAAACAGGGTCATGATACTGCGTTTCATTTATAAGTTCCTCTCTCTGCATTAGATGGCCTATCATTGTGATAGCCGCAGATAAATTTTGGGTGCTTTCAACTACAACTCAGTAGGCCTACAACTCAACAATAAAAGCAAGATATCTTTGCCAATATTTAGAGAATTCGTCAAATATGCAATGGATACCGTATAGCAAACCTGAAAAGCCAGCAGTCTCAATAGATCGTGTAGTTTATCTACGGTTGTTTTTGTATCTATACTGATCCTCAGGGTTTCCCCGCTTCCGAATGGCTGACTGGCCGCGATTTGTTCTCATATCATTCTTTTTGATACTGCCGTCTCCGTGAAGATGTGCTGAAACCCTGCGGTCCTTTCTCGTCACCCTGTCACAATAGTTTCCTGTTACAAATTGGACTGATATGACATATCACGGAAACTACTACGCATTTTTACTATGTATATCATAGATGTTTTTACAGCATTGCATCTGCTCCGTTTCTTGTTTATATTCCCCTTGGATGGAGAAGCTGAGAATAAACTTCTCCGGTTATCAGGGGGATTGCCATGAATAAAGAAAAAAGCGAGGCGCAGGA
>JBAXDA010000275.1:0-2713 GCA_037141215.1 Candidatus Firestoneibacteriota bacterium
TGCGACAAAGATGGGCCTGCCCACTCATGTCCATTCCTGCGGGCCGGAGAAGGAACTTGTAAAACTGATGGTTGAAGAGGGCCTCTCTATAATAGATCCGCTTGAAATACCGCCGATGGGCGACTGCGTATTAAAAGACTTAAAGAAACTTTACGGCGATAAAATAGTGCTAAAAGGAAATCTGCATACTACCGAGGTAATGCTCAGGGGTTCCGTTGAAGATGTTATCAGGGAATCAAAAAAGTGCATAGATGACGCGGCAAAAGGCGGCAGGTTCGTCCTTTCCACAGGCGACCAGTGCGGCCGCGATACACCGTTTGAAAATTTAAGGGCCATGGTTGCAACTGCCAGAAGTTATGGCAGGTATTAATTAGTTATTAGCTATAAGTTGTCAGTTATCCGGCGGAGCCGGCAAGGAGAAATAAATAATGGCCCGCCTTAAAAGTTTTACAGCCCTTGTCCTGTTTGTTTCTCTTTTTTATATTTCCGCTGCCTCTGCCTGGGATAGAAAATTCGAAAGCATAGATCAGTACAAGTTTAAGGAAAGGGAAGACAATACAAAACTTACCTGGTTTGGTGTTTCTACTTTGCTGGTATACTCAGCGCCTTGCGGAAACTTCCTCGGCTATAATCTAAATGGCTCCCTCGGACCGTCTCTCACCGCTTTCCTGCGGAATCTCCTTTTCTGCGACCTCGGGATAAACATTGAAGGGTTTGCCTATCAACCAATCGGTAGGAACGGTACATACTATGCTGCTAATGGTAAGGTAATCTTAAGATTCAACGGCCGCTCTCCTGAAATAGCTCCCGGAGTGGGATTCTTCGAGATCGGAGGAGGCGCGCATGTCAGGGCGGAGAACCTTTCCATGCCCAATAAATGGAGCTCTAAAGCGTTTGGAATGTTTTTTTGGGGTTTCGGATACGAGGTCTGCCTTTCAGGCAATATTAATATAAAAGTGGAGTTGAGTTTTCTTAATAGCATTTCCGCTAATCCGTACTTTATTTCCCCGGATGCGCCGGCCTTCATGCACTTAGGATTTGGAACTTCCTTCGAATTATAGCGGTTAAAAAAGCTTAATTAATTGATGGCGTTTATCCGTCCAGGACCACAATTAAAGGGGAACAAGATATGAATAATAGATCTTTCAAACAGGAAGCGGCAAGAATCCTGGCGCTTAAGGTCTCTGCCCGGGTGAACAGCCTCGGCGGTTACGGCGAGCAGGGTGAAGTTATATATGAAAGACACCCGACTGGCTGCCCTTCCACGCTTGTGACGAGTTTCAAAGGCGCGAAGAGCACTTTTATGACAAACGGTTCGGTTGCCTTTGAAGTAAAAATGAAAGAAGGAATGGAGATTACGGTTCTCGCAGGCAGTTTTGACTCAAATGAAAAACACGAAACGAATACGCCTTCCTCGAATCTCTGGATGGAAGGAACCGAAGGGAAAGACAGATATATTACTTCGCTTATGAACCCCGCCTGCAATCTGAATTGCGAACCGGTCTCAATGAAGGTCGTTAAAATAGGGGATCCGGCGCGTGCTATGTGGTTTACTTATTCCTTTGCTCCGTCAAAGGGGCTTTCCTTCCGGACTGCCGTGAAACTCAGCCTTGTTGATTCTCCGAAAGGTCCGGCGCTCCTCCGTCAGGTCTATATAAAAAACACCGGAAAGAAACGCCTGAAAAGCGCGCTCTGGGCTTATTTTAATCTGCCGGGAACGCAGAAGTTTGTTTACAATAAATCACTCTGGTATGATTCAGGGCTCCCGGTATCGGAGAAAGAAACCGTTATTGCCAGCCCCGTGCCATACACTGAGATTGTTCAGATAAAAAGAATATCAAGCCGTACAGAAAAAGGCCTTAAAACCGCAGGAGCCACCTGTGATTACACTGCTTTCGTAGGCAATATGGCTGACTTTGCACTTCTGCCTGCGGCAGTTAAGGCAGGCAAATTCCTTGGCGGCGCGGGCAAGCATCTGAACAGGTTCTCAGTTCCCACGGTTTACGCGGGAAGGTTCCTGGTAGACCTTCTTCCGGGCAAAGATACCTCGCTTACGCAGAGTCTTCAATATATGACAGACACGGAAACGATCAAAGAATTCCGTACGGCCTCGGCCTGTAGTTATCCCGCGTATGCAAAAGTTGAGCAGGCTTTTATTAAGGCTTCAAAAGAACTTCTTAAAATTACTCCCTCTGCCGAAGAGTTTGTCCTTTCCTCAAGTAAAAAGGCGGACCAGGCGCGGCCGGCGTTTGAGATTGAATTTAAGAACGCCAGGGTGGTCTCGGAATATGCCAAGTCAGTCTGGACAGGCGTTGCGGAATTGTACGAAAACTGCAGGGCGCACGGCTCAATGCTGGCGGACGGGATTGAGCTTGGCACGCGGGACCGCGGGCAGGATATGTGGCCGAAACTTAAAGAAGATCCGGGCAGGGTGAGAGAGGACCTTATTCACGCTTTAGGTTTTACATACATTACGGTAAAGGACGGGCACAAATGGGGAAGCCCGATGTCCCGGATTGAAAAACTGCACGGTATGTTCCCGAGGCAGTTCCCGAGCAGATGGTTAGACCGGAGTAAGCCGGTGATAAACGACAACAGGCCTTACAATGACAGCGCGATCTGGCTGATAAACTCTCTGCAAAAATACATAAGCGAGACCGGCGATCTCAGCATACTTCTTGAGAGAGTAAAGAGCGTCAACCTGACCAAGCCC
>JBAXDA010000276.1:0-2711 GCA_037141215.1 Candidatus Firestoneibacteriota bacterium
AAGACACATCTGCGATCCTGTAATCCAGGGCTGTTTGGATTATATAGAGAAAAACTTAGCCTCAGACCTCAATCTGAACAAACTCTCCGAAATAGTGGGGCTTACCCCGAATTATCTGAGTTCAAAATTCACAGGAGTAGTAGGCACCAATCTCAAGGACTATATAATTGAAAAAAGGATCAATGAAGCCAAAAGAAGACTGGAGGAGAACCCTCAGTCCAAGGTAATAGTAGTAGCGCTGGAAGCAGGATTTAATGATCTCTCGCATTTCAATCATACCTTCAAGAAAATTGTCGGCTTCACGCCTTCTGAATACAGGCGGTTCTCAAGGTCTTAATATCTTCGAGGTGAACTATGCAAAAAATAGTAATGTTGCTGCTCTGTTTGCCGCTTCTCGTTTTTGGCGCGAAGAAAGTTATCCTTGATTTTGAGGACGACAAGATACTCAAAGACTGCATGGAAGTTGTTGAGTCCGCAAAAACCCCCGAACCTAAAATCGAATTCAGTGTCTCCGACAAGAACGCGGCTTTCGGCAGTAAATCGCTGAAGCTTGTTTTTGACGGCGGCTACAAACCCTGCCTGGCAATAAAAATCCCTGAGGAGAATAACTTTGATTTCCTGGGCAGCCCGGCCTTTGTTGCAAATATTTTTGTCGAGAGGACCTGTGTTGTAGGCTTCAGGCTCGCGCAAGAGGGTGCTCCCAAAGGGAAATGCTGGGAGAAGCTGGCAAGGCTTGAGCCCGGTATGAACAAGGTGGAGGCTGTACCTTATCAGGACGAAAAGGCAGGAAAAACGAAAGAACTCCAGATATATATGTTCTGCCCGAAAAAAGGGGAGACGATATACCTGGATGACATCGGCATCTCGACGAAGAATGTACGGACGGAGGCGGCATATTCGCAATATAATCCGATATTTATCGCCGAAAGAGGCTTTTTGAGCTATGATGACGCGAGATTAAAGACTTACCCGAAACTTGACAGAAAAATAAAGATTTTAGGAGCCGGCATAGAAGCGGAAACCAGCAAGGAATTGTATTCAAAAATAAAATCCCTGAAAGCCTGGCCTCCGCCGGTGGAAATGACCGTCGAGCAGGCCGAAAAGGAGTTCAAAAATGATTTTGAAAAGATAAAGAAGGAGAAACCCGGGGCAGTAATGGCGATATTCCGTTATGGTGATGCCGGTTTTGATCCGGCATTCCCTTCTAAGAAATATTCCGGCTGGGCTGATGCAGAATTACAGGGGCACGACCCGGCTGCGGGCTACGCAAATTTCGCGATGAATTGCAGGGGGAAGAATCCGAGTTCGGAACTGTTTTTAAGGCGGCGCTGCTGCCTAATGAAAGCTGACATTTCAACTATTCCCGCGGCTTCCGTGATAATTAAAGCGACCTTAATGCTGGTAAGGGCAGGAAAGGCCTCCGCGCAGCAATATGGGGGATTCGCGAGCGCTGTTTGGATAGCTGAACCCTGCGCAAGGCCGTGGGTTGAGGACGAGGTAAACTGCGTGGAATATGCAAAAGACAAGTTTTGGAAAGAAATTGACGGCATGTACTGGAACGGAGATGATCCGGATTTTCTCCCTCTAATAATTGCCTATCAGATCGGCTCCGGGTATGACGGCGCGCAAAGATGGGATTTTACCGAAGCTGTCAAATATTGGGCTGAGAGAAAGAACCAAAATAACGGGTTTTGCCTGTACACGCTTCACGAACTGGATTATATGAAAATCAATACAAAAGAAGCCGCGGAGGTAAAAGACCGTCCCGCCATGATGATTATCTACGAGCCGAAATAATCAAACGGGAGCATAGTTCTGTTTCCCTGCCTTTCTTATATTGAATAATCACCCTGTTTCCTTTATAATCAAATACTATGGATAAAAATAAGATCCCTCATAATTTGAAGGAAAAGCTCGCCCGGGAACAGCCGAAAGAAAAACTCCTGATAGCCCTCCGTTCCGATATTATCAAGGAAGCAAAATACGGCGAAGAATGGCTTTTTGTGACAGAAAAAAATGTGCTTGTCTATTCTGCCGGAGGCAGAAAACTCCACGGAATAGCCGTTAAAAACATCAGGAAAGCTGAGGCCGCGGACCTTGTCGGAAGCGGGGTAATTGAACTTACGGTCGGCTCTTCGGTGCACCGCGTTATTATGTTCTCAAATGCCAAAACCCCTGATTTTTACCAGGCCGCCGATGATATTGGCGAATTGGCGAAGGGAAGGAAGATTTCTTCCAAAGAAAGCCAGACCAAAAAGGTTATCTGCGAAACTTGTAAAGAACCCATACCCGAGTACATGAATAAATGCCCCCGCTGTACCGATAAGACCAAGACCATTATGAGGATAATGTTCTTTGTTAAACCATATATGGGCACCATCCTGCTGATTCTGCTTTTCCTTGCCCTGGGTTCCTTATGCGGGCTTGTGGCGCCTTATCTCCTCCGTCTTTTTGTGGATTATGTTTTCTACACAGGACCTATAAAAGGCAGTTTTCCTTATGCGGAATTGTTCCCCTGGATGGGAAACGGCGCGCCTTCGGCACTTTTCCCTTACAGCGGCTGGTTTCTCTGGGTAACTTTGGTGCTCTTCCTTTCAAATGTCGGACAATTGTTCTTTCAAGGGCTGCAGGAACGGTTCTCCGGCGCTCTGGGTTATAAAACAGTATACGATGTGAGATCGGCTATCTATGAAAAACTGCAGGAACTTTCG
>JBAXDA010000277.1:0-2684 GCA_037141215.1 Candidatus Firestoneibacteriota bacterium
GTATTTTCAAGAAGTCTTCCGGCCACGGGCAGGTAACCCAGTTCGGGTATTTGCTTTTTTCTGAATCACCCGGGCAACCCGAGAAGCTTACTACGGTATCTACTCCAAGTTCTCCGGCAAGTTGAATTGTTTTTCTCTGAACCAGAGCGTTTGAAGCAGCGAATTTTTTGTCAGGATGCACCGGATTGCCGTGACAGCTTAAAGCGCTGATTGTCAATCCTCTCTCATCAACTGCTTTTTTAAAAGCTTTTATTTTTCCTTTATCTTTAAGAAGTTGAAAAGGATCGCAGTGACGCGTCCCGGGCCAATTACCTGTCCCTATTTCTACGGCTTCAAGTCCGTGCTCGACAACATGATCCAGGGCTTCTTCAAAAGATTTACTGCCGAAGAGTACAAGAAAGATCCCGATTTTCATCCGCTTCCTCCGTTCACTGCTGATTTTTTACCTTGCTTCCAATTCTATCCTGTAGGCTGTCAGTCCTACAACATCGAATTTCAAGCCTTTGCTCTCGATTGCTCCGATTTTTCCAGCAAGAGTTTCCGCGGTCCCGGCAAAAGTGAGATTAAAAAGCGCCCGCTTACCCTGAAAATAAAGCTGCTCAACATTTTTGGCTCCGTCCAACGCCGCAAGAGCCTGTTCAACATTCTTTACTTTATTCAGATCCGCGAGATTTGAGCAGGTTAGCGTAAATACTCCGCCTTTTCTGGCTTCTTCTTTCCACTTTTTAAGGATCTCATCTATAAATATTCCTGTTATTTTCTTTGACGCGTCTTTGACAGCTGCGACTGCCGCGGAATCCTCGGTTATATCAACCTTTCTTGAGGATACATTTTTTGCGGCAAGCAAAAGCGCATCGTCGGTCCTGACTACTTTACCCGAAATATTGGTGCTTGCGGAAATCATACCCGCAAGCAATTCTTTGTCAGAAAAAAAGCCGGTAGTGGTATCCAGAACCACCGCAAGGTCGGCTCCAAATTCGAGCCCGGCTGCCGCCGCCGAAGCTGCATCACCCTTAAGCGCGGCTTTTAGTTTCTCAGACTGCCGTATTTTTTCAATCTGGGATTGATCAACCACCGAGAAAAGATAGTTATTCAAGAAGAGCTCTATAACTGTTGATTCAGAGACCGGGACCGCGGTCTCTTTGTTCCGGGTCTCCTTGGCAATTATCATTACCCTGAGTTTGTCTCTGGATTTATTCCATCTGACCCACTCATCTTTCTCGTCGGCTTTTTCATCCAGGGGGTTCTTAAGCAGGTCTTTTGAGGTAACTGTTTCAAGTTTGGAAAGCAATATTTCCTGAGCCTCTCTGCTCACGGAGACCGTACCGTCATACACTTTTATGCCTGACTCTCCGTCTTTTGCAACCTCAACGCTGTAAGTGGTTCCTTTAACAGCGGCAATTATTTTGGGAGTGATTACCCTGCTTTCCTGACCGGTGTTTTTCCTGACATTCATCCATATCTTACCCCACATAACATTAAGGGTGGATTTTTCTTTGTTGTTTGACTTATCATCTGTCAACTCTTCTATAACGAGAGAAGTATTCTCTCCTATTCTGACATTAGTCCCGTCTTCAAGCCTCAATTCCACTCTTGTATTATCCATTGTCTCTATCTTGTCGCCGCCGGAGAGCTGCATCCCCAGCTTAGCAAAAGTCTGGGATACTTCTCCTTTCCTGGTAGTTTTTGCGAGACCCTTCAGAAAACTGATAGTTGTGCTACGGGAATCGGCATGCAACGAAGCGCAGAATATAATCAAGAAAGCAACAACAAGTAAGGGCAGAAACTTCTTCATAAGACCTCCGTTTACACAGAAAAGACTGCAAAACAACAGACTTATGGTAAATATTTTAGCAAATAAGGCCTTGACTGTCCACATACTTTTCTTTGCGGTCCTGCGCCTATTGCCGCCTGTCTGCTGCAGAAATTCCTGTGCCCGCAAGCCCCCCCTGCGAACAGTTAAAAAGGTCCTGCACCAAAATAACCTCTCCTTCCATTCCGCAGACTTCGGAAATATGCGTTACTTTCCTGAGTCCATTCCTGTCTCTTTCCTGGTGAATTAGGATATTAACAGCGGAGGCTATCTGCTCTCTGACGGCCTTGAGCGGAAGTTCAAACCCGGCCATCATTACCATTGTTTCCAGCCTTCTTAAAGAATCACGGGGTGAATTGCTGTGAAGGGTCGTGAGGCTCCCGTCATGCCCGGTATTCATAGCCTGAAGCATGTCAAAGGCCTCGCCGCCGCGGCATTCTCCGACAATGATACGGTCCGGACGCATCCTCAGAGAATTCCGTACCAGGTCCCTGATGCTGACAGCGCCGCCTCCCTCCATATTGGCGGAGCGGGATTCCAGGGTAACCACATGCGGCTGTGCCAGGTTTAGTTCTGCGGAATCTTCTATCGTTATTATTCTTTCATTCTCAGGAATAAAAGCAGAGACAATATTTAACAGCGTAGTCTTCCCTGAGCCTGTGCCTCCGCTTATAATAATATTTTTTCTTTCTCGAACACAGGATTTTATAAATTTTGAGGCTTCAGGAGTAAGAGAACCCGAAGCTTGCAGATCTTCTGCAGTGAGCCTACGTCGTGAGAACTTTCTTATGGTAAGACAGGGGCCTTTCAGCGAAAGCGGGGGTATTATGGCGTTTACCCTTGAGCCGTCGGGCAGCCTGGCGTCCACCAT
>JBAXDA010000278.1:0-2681 GCA_037141215.1 Candidatus Firestoneibacteriota bacterium
ATACTGGCTTTTGCAATATGCCCCGCGTTATACTCCTCCTGAGTCCTGACATCTATAATTACAAAATTTGGATTATCTTGATTGCTTTGTATCATCTTGTGGGCAGTTTGTGTAGAGACAACTATGTTAATAACAGGTGCATCTACAGCGGTGCACCCTGTAGCTGCTATAGGTACGATGAGTATTAATAAAACGGCAGTTATTATAGCTTTGGTATGAGACATATATTGGCTCCCATTTTTCATTGTCAAATAAGCATATTAACAATTTAAGAGGGTGACCCCTTAAAAAGGAAAGAGGCTCTCAAGACTTTCAAGATATAGTTTTTACTTGTTGAAGCTCTCGATATAAGAGCGCACTTTTAAAAGTAATGAAACTATCTTATGCAGAGAGCCCTTCAAACGAAATGACTTTAGTCACCTTGACGGATTGGATTGCAGAGCTGTGCTATAACGAATTAACAATGGAGTTGTCTTGACCCCCGGTATTATTTTTATGTTTATGCAGATTATTATTACAATTAAATCCATTTAATTTGACAGAAGTCGGATATAATATATACGATGTTTAAATGGCCATGAATGGGATTTACAATGGACTTCTTCTGTGAACACTGGCCATCTTTGTCCAAAATGTAAAATGCCGCCAATCGATTCCTCTCTGCCCCGATGCCGGACATCGGATAAATGAAATTGTTGTCACGATTGAATAAAGAATGGAAATATTAATACAAAATAACTAGGAGCCTGTCCGAGTAATCGCATAACGAAGGCAGTAGGGCTATAATGAGGGAAATTTGAATCGAGGAGTCGTCTATGAGCAAGACATTCCGTCCTTACGAGCCAGAGCAACCGTTCCTGATGCCTGCTTCAATGCGTGAATGGCTTAGCAGCAGTCATCTGGTTTATTTTGTCTCGGATGTCGTGGAACAGCTTGATCTTTCAGAGATAACGGAACGCTATGCTCATGAGGAGCGAGGATATCCGCCATACCACCCGCAGATGATGGTTAAGGTCTTGCTTTATGCCTACTGCATTGGTGTCCCTTCCTCACGGAAGATCGCCCTGAGACTGGAGGAGGATATTGCCTTTCGAGTGCTTGCTGCTAATAACACCCCTGACTTTCGCACAATATCTGATTTTCGCAAGGATCACCTCAAGGCTCTGGCGGGCTTGTTTGTACAGGTACTGAAGCTCTGCCAGAAGGCAGGGTTGGTTAAGCTGGGTCACGTGGCCCTTGATGGCACGAAGATACAGGCCAATGCCTCAAAGCATAAGGCCATGAGTTACAAGAGAATGAAGGAGGAAGAGTCTCGTTTGGAAGCGGAAGTGGCAGAACTGCTCAAGAAGGCAGAGTCTGTTGATGCAGAGGAGGACCGGCGGTATGGCAAAGGCAAGAGGGGTGATGAGCTTCCCAAAGAACTGGCTTTCAGAGAGAGCCGACTGAAGAAGATTCGGGAGGCTATGCAAGCCCTTGAAGCTGAAGCACGACAAGCGGCGGAGAAGGAACAGGTGAACAACGCGCAAACTGCGATGCCGCAGGATAAGGCGCAGAGGAACTTTACCGATGCCGATTCCCATATCATGCCGGCTCCCGGTGGCAAGCATTTTATTCAGGCCTATAACGCACAGGCCGCCGTCGATAGTGCTCACCAGGTAATCGTGGCGGCCGAGATCACAAATCGACCGGTGGACAGGGGTCAGGCGGAACCGATGATGACTGTGGTAGAGGCCAATACTGGTAGTTTCCCTCTCCAAATGTCAGCAGATGCCGGTTACTTTTCCAGTGATGCCGTAGTTAACCTCACCAACATGGGGATTGATGTCTACATGCCACCCGGGAAGACGCGTCATGGAACGGTAGTGCCACCCGCGCCCCGCGGACGGATACCTAAAAGCCTCTCCATACCAGACAGAATGCGACGCAAACTGAGGACGAAGAAGGGGCAGACATGCTACGCCCTGAGGAAAGAATTGCCTGAGCCTGTATTCGGGCAAATCAAGCAGGCGAGGGGATTCCGTCAGTTCCTGCTAAGAGGACTGGATAAGGTGAGTGGCGAGTGGCGATTAATTTGTGCCGGCCATAACCTGCTCAAATTATGTAAGGCATACCGGCAAGGGATTGTTAAATCAGGACTTCCCGTGGATATAACCGGTGCGGATTTGTCTGCATCAGCCATGTCTCATCCGTTTCACTACCAGTACCAATCGAGGCAATTTTTGCTTAACGCTTCAGGTGGCTTCGCATGTTAGAGAAAATAACTTACTCGGACAGGCTCCTAGGCGTTACGCGTATCGGTGACAGCGTCTTCACCTGGGGCCGGCACGCCTATATCATGGGAATTATCAACCTGTCCCCGGATTCCTTCTCGGGGGACGGCTGCAGTACCGTTGACCAGGCCCTGCGCCAGGCCCTGCGCTTTGCCGCGGAAGGCGCGGACATTATCGATGTGGGCGGCGAATCTACCCGTCCCGATGCCGGTCCGGTAGCAGCGGATGAGGAGCTTAAGAGGGTAATCCCCTTCATCAAAGAGTTGGTGGGAACTGTTAGCATCCCCATAAGCATCGACACTTCCAAATACGAAGTAGCCGTGCAGGCCCTCGATGCGGGCGCCGCCATGGTGAACGATATCTCGGGGTTGAATATGCAGCCGTCTATTCTCAAGCTGGTCGCGGAGAGGC
>JBAXDA010000279.1:0-2663 GCA_037141215.1 Candidatus Firestoneibacteriota bacterium
CATGCCTTCCCACCCTTACAGGCTCGGGTTTCTTTCCCGTGGTAGCGGCCGGCTGAACCTGTTTAGGAACAGCTTTTTTCGCAAGCGCGTCCGCAAGTTTCTGCGCTGGCGCAAGTTCCTGTTGTTTGGGTTTTCCTGCTCCCGCTTTTGCCTGTACTACCGCGGGCGCCACTTTATGAGAACCCACCTTGACAGGCGTTTTAAGAGAAGTTTTTGGTGTTCCGGAGTCAACAGTCTGTTCCTCAGTTTCTTTCTTTTTGAGAACCGGTTTTTCCTGCGTTGAAGGAGCTTCTTTTTTGATCAGAGGAACCGCGGGCTTTACCGGAGCAGAAACCACAACCTCAGGTTTCGCGACAGGAGGCCTTACGATCTTTTTTTCCTCTTTTTTTGGAGCAGGTTTTCCCGTGAACTTCTCATAGACAAAATCAGCGACAATGCTGTTTATCGGATTGAGTTCGGATTTAAAACCAGGAAACCCTGAACTGTTCAGGAACATGATAATATCCTGGGGCTTCTGCCCTATCTCTTTTGCAAGTTCATAAATCTTTTTCATTGTCGCCATTATTCTTCCTGTGCCTCTCCGGATTCAGCTTCCGCCTTGCGCGCCGCATTTAAGAGGCTCTCTGCAAGGGATCTTGTCATTCCTTTAATTTTAATAAGCTCGCTTACTGTTGCTGTCCCTATGTCTTCAAGAGACTTGTAGCCGTTTTCTACCAGGTTTCCCTGCATTTTTTCATCAATACCCGAAATGTTCAGGAGTTCTGCGCCTTCCGGCTCTTCCGCAAACTCCGCTCCGCCTGCCCCTGTTCCCGGCTGTCCGAGCTCAGCGCTCTCAAGACCTTCATCGCTCTCCGCTGTAAAGATCTGACCTGCAGCTTCTGTCCCTCCGGCCGCCACTTCAGCCTCTCCGATGACATCAATTCTCCAGCCGGTTATCTTTGCGGTAAGCTTGGCGCTCTGGCCCTTTTTGCCGATGGCAAGAGCCAGATGATCGTCCGGAACCACGACTCTTGCGGTATTGCTCGGCTCGTCAACGGTAATGCTGGTCACTTTCGCAGGGCGCATTGCGTTCTTTATGAGCACCGAAACATCGTTGCTCCACTCAATAACATCTACTTTTTCCCCTCTCAGTTCGCGAACCACAGGCTGTATGCGTCCGCCCTTAATGCCCACGCAGGCTCCGACCGAATCAATATTGCGGTCTGACGAAATTACGGCTATCTTTATCTTAAAACCGGGGTCTCTGGCAATTGCTTTTATTTCCACTTTGCCTTCCCCGATCTCAGGTATTTCCATTTCAAAGAGTTTTCTGATGAATCTGGAGTCTATCCTGGAAAGCATTATTTGCTGGGACTTCGCCGATTTATTTACTTCTTTCACAAATACTTTGATCTTTTCGCCTATCTGGAAGTTCTCCCTAAAAACCTGTTCTTTTACCGGCACAATGCCTTCGGCATCACCAAGATCAACTATAAGGCTCCTGTTTTCCTTGCGAAGCACGATGCCGTTCAAGACTTCTCCGAGTTTTTCTTCAAATTCTTCAAAAATTGCGTCGCGTTCTATGTCCCTCACCTTCTTCGTGATAACCTGTTTTACAATCTGCGCCGCGATACGGCCAAATTCCTGTATTGGAACAGAAAACTCGACCACATCACCTGCTTGGCGGTCCGCAAAACCCTTCTCCGCGGCTGCCTGGACGGAAACCTCATAATCAGGATCCTTTACTTCTTCAACCACATTTTTATAGAAAAATGTGTTTATCGCTCCGGATTCGTCAATGCTCACCTTGATCTCGCGGTGCAGCCCAAGGATCTTTTTTGAAGACGAGGTTAGGGCGCTCTCCAGAGCTTCAATAATGACATTGTTTCCGACTTTTTTGCCGCGTCCAATCTGTTCAAGTGCTTCCGATAAATCTCTGTTAAACATGGCATACCTCGTTCTCGTAGGTACCAAAAGATCACTATTCTTCCGGCCCAATAAATTTTGTTCGGCCTGCTACATCTTTATTTCAAGCCTTGCCCTCACTATATCCTTGAGCGGTATCTCAACTTTCCCGCTCTTTATCTCAATTATGACTCTTTCAGAATTACATTCCTTTATTATGCCGTTAAAAGTATTATGCCTGTCAATTAACACCCTTGTTACAACCGAGACTTCCTGTCCCAGAAACCTGTTGAAATCCTTCTCAGTCTTTAAAGGGCGGTCCAGCCCCGGAGAAGAAACCTCCAGGCAAAAGGGCCCTTCTATTGTATTGCTTGTTTCAAGGATAAAATCTATTGCGTGACTGCAGTCCTGGCAGTCCTTTACCCCGACTTTGCCGCCTTTCCTATCCAGAAAAACCTTAAGGGTCCAGCCCATCTGCTCTTTCTTATATTCTATATCGTAAATCTCCAACCCTCTAAGCCTGATATCCGGCTCTATAAGCATCCATACTTTTTTAACTAGTTCGTCGTTGTTTGACATTCTCGCTTCCTGATTATTCTCCCTCAATACCGCTCTTTGTCTGCAAACTGCGGTATTTCGGGGTGTTCGCCTTACCCTTTCTACCGCTGCTTGCTGCCAAACAGCGGTACTTCAAGGCATTCAAGGTGCATATTTTTTTCCAATGCCTTTCTACCGCTGCTTGCTGCCAAACAGCGGTACTTCAAGGCATTCAAGGTGCA
>JBAXDA010000280.1:0-2663 GCA_037141215.1 Candidatus Firestoneibacteriota bacterium
AAGTCCGTCAAGGCATCGTGAAAACCCTGAACCGTTGCTACGCGCAATGTTCAGACGCCGATTATTTCTACGCTCTCGCTTCCGATGACACGATGCAGCTGGGAATGATTAAGGCCTGTATTGCAGAGTTTTCCCACTGGCCAAAGGCAGGTATGTTGCTTGGGTCGCATCTTAATATTGATTCCGACGGGGAGATCTCTAAGAGGATAATAAAGAAGTACAAGAAGCACCTCCGTGACTGCCTGAGAAAAACAAAAATTGAAGAGGCCAAGATAGCCAAGCTTGAGTCCAGGCTTTCCAAAAAACGGATAAGCGACAGGCAGAGAGCTTTGCTTGAGGAAAAGAAGATGGAGTGCCGCGAGAAGGTAATCGCAGCCTACATAGAAATGGATGTCAATACCGAAGAAAAAAAGAAAATGATCCAGAGCCTCAAGGATGTTTCCTTTGAGGTAATCAGGCTTGAAAAAGAGAATGATGAGATTGAGAAGGCCTGCAAGCTTACCAGGGATCAGATAAAGAAAGCGGCCGCGGGGAAAAAGATAGATGTTAAGACCCGTCTCTCGGCAGTAGAACTCGGCGAAGCGCTCAAGAAGATACTCGCCAACGAAAAGGAAACCAAGGACATAGCCGACAGCGTCGGAAGCACCTCTTCCCGCATTAAAGCCGATAAAAAGAAAATAGAAGAGAATGAAGCACGGGCTTATAAGGCAAAGATGCAGCTCGTAAGGGCAAACCTGCGCCTTGTTGTCTCCGTTGCTAAGAAATACACCAACAGGGGACTGCACTTTCTTGACCTTATTCAGGAAGGAAACATAGGGCTTATGCGCGCGGTGGACAAATTTGAATACCGGCGCGGTTATAAGTTTTCAACATACGCCACCTGGTGGATCAGACAGGCAATAACCAGAGCCATTGCGGATCAGGGACGCACTATCAGGGTGCCGGTTCATATGATAGAAACCCTGAACAAACTGATAAAGAATTACAGGGACCTCCTGCAGCATTTCGGCAGGGAACCTTCTCCAGAAGAACTTGCGAAAAAAATGCAGCTTCCCATTGAGAAAGTAAGGGAAGTTCTTAAGATTGCGCAGGAACCCATTTCTCTAGAAACTCCCATAGGAGAGGATAAAGACGGGCATCTCGGGGATATAATAGAGGACAAGGAAGTTGTTTCTCCGCAGATGGCCGCGGCGCATATGATTCTCCAGGAACAGCTGGAGAAGATTCTGCATACTTTAAAACCCAGGGAAGCAGAGGTAATACGCCTTCGTTTCGGGATAAATAAGCCGTATCCTTACACTTTGGAAGAGGTAGGCAATCTTTTCAGTATAACCAGAGAAAGGGTAAGGCAGATAGAGGCAAAAGCTCTTCGCAAGCTCAGGCATCCGGTTAGGGCAAAGTTCCTGAAAGGATTCTTGGAGCAACAGTAAAAAAAGGAAAAACAGAAAAATATAAAAATACAAAAACAGAAAGGAAAAATAGAAAAATATAAAAACAGAAAAAAAATGCTCCGTGATTAACGGAGCATTTTTGTTTTGGTGTTGAAGCGTTTTAAGCGGTGTAAAGTTTGTCCGGGTCCATGTTCTCCCAGGCTGCGTTTGGGTTTATCTGTTCCGAGCAGAACACGGTTGAGCGATCCATCTTTGTGCGGAACAAGGTGTAATAATCCGGCTGGGAGGTGAAATTCCTGTACGCGTAAATATTCGTCCCGTCAGAGATGAGCATGTTCAGCGCGGAGTAGAGGCATTTCTTTTTAATATCATCCACGGCGTGAGCGAAGGCGGCTTCAAGGCCTTCCGTAGAATAACCGGTCATGAGCATCAGGAAAGCTTCGGTGTCCTTTATCTTGTTCTGGTCCACCTGAATGGCTTTCCAATAATCGTCTATGGTCCCGTTATGGGCGAGCAGAGTATTGCCGAGAGCGAAGGGATGCGCGTGTCTTGCGTTTGTCGTGCCGTCCCAGGCTGATTTCCTGAGATGCACTATCAAATTCTCCGTGCCTGAAGCTTCTTTCAGCTTGGCAAAGTAGGCGTCCTTCTCCTTGACAACCGAAGCCCCGCTCTTGTAGATACAGGGTTTGCCTTCTTTATAGTAACCGATGCCCCAGCCGTCCTTATGTCCGGCGTTGCTGCCCATATAGCCTTTACCCTTCTCGGAGAGCGTGAAAAAGTTTTCCACAAGTTCTTTGTGGGCTTCAAAATCAAAATACTTTATCCCAAGCAATCTGCACATAATTACTCCTTTAGTTTTCTGCTTTGAAGTTTGGATGCCCGGACATTCTATCTGCCGCTAAGCTTCTCCAACCCTCCAATCCTCCAACCCTCTAACCTTCCAACCTTCCAACCTTCTGTCTAAAGGTACTTATAAACTGCCTGCGCTATTACTATTGATACTATTATACCAATAAAGTCGGCAATAAGGCAAACAGCAACAAGGTATCTTGTCTTCTTTATGCCTACAGCCCCCAGATATATAGAAATAACATAGAAAGTAGTTTCCGCGCTGCCGATGATGATTGCCGCCATTACAGCCGCGAGCGAATCAGGTCCTGCTGTCTTTACTATATTAGTGAAGACACCTGTTGCCGCGCTTCCTGAAAGAGGTTTTATTATTGCAAGCATAAATATTTCAAGAGGCACATTCAGGGCCCGGAAAAGCTGTCC
>JBAXDA010000281.1:0-2660 GCA_037141215.1 Candidatus Firestoneibacteriota bacterium
CAACGAATCAATAAACCGGCTTGACGCTGCGATAGCGGCGAGCGTTGACGGGAGCAATTCACTCTGGGCTTCCGTTCGCAAAGTTCTTGTTGATGTTCGGGATGGAATTAAAAATTTCTAAATCAACAAAAGGAGGAGCAAAAAAAATGAAAAAAATACTTGCGGTTATTCTTCTTCTTATCGCGGCCGTCAGTTTTGCCGCGGGGCCGAGGCCTGCTTTTGTTGATAATATCAGGGCTCTCGGACTGGGCGGCACCTACATCGCGCTTGCCAATGATTCGGGCGCGCAGATGTATAATCCTGCCGGAATAGCAAAAGGCCCGGCTTTCCACATTGACCTTCTTGCGCTGGAAATGGAAACCAGCCAGAAGACGGTGGATTTCATTCAGTACTTCATTGACAACTCAAAGTTATTTGACGGTAAAATTAATTCCTGGAACGCCACCACAATAGACAAGCTTACGAATGCGGGTATAAAACTTGTAGTTGCGGACCACTTCAGCGTAGTCGGCATCAACACTCCTGCAGGTAATCTTGCCTTCGGCGCCTACGGTGTTGTGTTCGCGAATATCTCCACACAGTACGACATTCTTAACATCAATGCGAAGATAGAAGCCGATATGGACGCGATCCTTCCCATAACCTACGCGGGTATGGTGGATTTCGGCCTGAACGGGATTCTTGACAGTTTCCTTGCAGGCACGAGGCTTGGCGCGGGCATAACAGGCAAGATAATACAGAGATACCACCTTTCGGAAACCAGATCTGCGTTTGAACTCTCAGGCCTTCAGCCGGATAAGATTATTGCAAAAGTAAAAAATCCTTTGACCGGTTACGGGTTTGATGTAGGCGCGAATCTTTATATGCCTGCTCTTGGTTCAACCTTCTCGTTTGTCGGACAGGATGTAATGACCAGGATAGGCGCTTCTGCCGTAGATGCAAGATGGAATCTCGGGTATGCTTTCACGCTTTTACCCGGAATAACGGCGGCTGTAGATGTCTATGATGTCTTCGGCAACCTTACAATACTCAACAAGCTCCATATGGGCGCGGAAGCCGATCTGCTTGCCGGGCTTATCACAATCAGGGGCGGTTTCTATCAGGGCTGGCCTGCTTTCGGCATTGACCTCCTTGGCTTCCTGAAATACGCGAATTATGGAGTTGAAGTCGGAGCTTACGCCGGACAGATCGAAGAAAGACAGCACAGAATTGCGATCTGCTTAGGATTATAAGAAAAGATTTTAGTTTGTTTGCAGTTTAGTAAAGGGGTGCTTCCGGGGAGACCCGGGTGCTGAGATTATACCCATAGAACCTGTCGGGTAATGCCGTCGAAGGGAGACTGAACGAAGAGTTTCTTTACGGCCGCGACTCGCAAGGGTTGCGGTCGTACTTTTTTTGGAGCGGAATAATGGAGAAGAAAGCGCTTTACAGGATAATAGACGCAAACATAAACAGGGCAAGGGAAGGACTTAGGGTTGTTGAAGATATTTTCCGGTTCTGTTTTGAGGATAGGAAAACAGCGTCCGAGCTAAAGGAGCTTCGGCACTTGTTTTCAAAGAGTTATGATGCCGAATTCCTGCTCTATTTCCGTGATTCCGGCGACGATCTTGGCAGGCCGGCCGGGTACGACAGAAAGGCAAATAAAAAGACTCTGAAAGGCGTCCTCCTTGCCAATCTGCTGAGAGCGCAGGAGTCCGCGAGAGTGCTTGAAGAATTTGCCGGTCTGACGGGAAAGAAGAGCTCTAAATTCAAGGCCCTGAGGTTCAAACTTTATGACCTCCAAAAAAGAATATTTAAAAAAATTAAATAAAAGCCTGTATGTGATAATTGATCCTGATTTTTGCAGGCTGGAGCCGCTGGAAACAGCCCGCAGGGCAATTCTTGGAGGCGCCCGGGTTTTCCAGTTGAGATGCAAAAATAAACCTGAGAGTTATACGGTAAAACTTGCCGGAAAAATGGCCTCGCTCTGCAGAAGCAAGAGAGCAATCTTCATAATGAATGACAGTCCGGATATAGCCGAAAAAGTAAAGGCGGACGGACTCCATATAGGGCAGAAAGATGTCTCCGCGCTTAAGGCAAAAGGCGTTTTTAAGGGACTGCTTGGTGTTTCGGCTTACAACGACAAAGAAATAAGAAAGGCTCTTAGGGAAGGCGCGGATTATATAGGGTTTGGCCCTGTTTTTAAGACCTCAACAAAGAAGGGACTGCCTCCCGTGAAAGGTTTGAAACGCCTTGCAAGAGCGGCGAGAAAATTCAAAGTTCCCGTAGTGGCGATTGGCGGGATAAATTCAAAGAATATAGCGGAGATTTTTAAGGCCAAAGCTGCCTCGGCTTCCTTGATTTCGGCGGTCTGCTCTGCGGATGACCCAAAGAAGGCGGTAAGGGAGTTAATAAAAAAAATAATATAAAAAAGAAAAATAGAAAGATAGAAAAATAGAAAAACAAAAATAAAGAAAACTAGAAAAATACAAAAATACAAAAAGAAAAAGAGAAAAAGAGAAAATGGGAGAAAGTATGACTCAGATAGAGATTGCAAGGGCGGGGAAATATTCCAAAGAGATGCTCGAAGTGGCAAAGCAGGAGGGCGTTTCTAAAGAACATATCCGCAAGAACATAGAAGAAGGAAAGATAGTCATTACCTCTAATATTCTGCATCGTCC
>JBAXDA010000282.1:0-2627 GCA_037141215.1 Candidatus Firestoneibacteriota bacterium
GATTATTAAAATCGTGCCCTATGCCTCCCGCCGCAATACCGATAGAATCAAGTCTTAGGGCTTTATTTAATAATTCCTGCTCCTTCTTTCTGTCAGTAAAATCGGTGCCATAACCGGACCAAACGACGCTGCCGTCAGGCATCTTTTCCGGCGTTGCCGTGGAATAAATCCAGCGTTCCTCTTTGCCGGGCAACTGAACCCTGAATTCAAGCGAAACCTGACGCAGGCTCTTCGCAGAGTCTTCTGCTTCCGCTAATATTTTTGCCAGATCCTCTTTTACAATAGCATCTTTCAGGGAACCCATATTCTCGGCAACATCTTTATGCAGAAAGCCGAAAATGTCACTAAAAGAAGCCGTTGCCTCCGGCACGGTATACTTGCCGGAAATACTGCGCTTCACCTGAAAGAGCACTCCCGGCATTTGTGCCGCCAGCTTACCAAAGCTGATTTCTTTTTCTATGAGCTTTTTCGCAGTATCGCGCTCTTTAAGCAGTTTATTCTCGGTAATATCAATATGCGTTCCTGACATTATTACAGGGTTACCCTTAGAATCCCATTCGCTGACTCTTCCACTGTCAGCTACCCACATCCAGCTGCCGTTCTTGTGTTTCATCCTTACTTCACATTCATAGTGAGCGGTCTTTTTTTCAAAATGCTTTTTCAATAACTCGCCGGACAGGACAAGGTCATCAGGGTGAGACAATCTCTCCCAGGTACGGATAGATACCGGGGCAAGTTCTTTAAGGGAATAGCCGAGAATTTCGGCCCAGCGTTCATTGAATACTGTTTCTCCGGTCTTGATATTCCACACCCAGGTGCCCTGCCTGGTTCCCTTGAGAATATCTTTAAGAATCTTCTTCTGGGTCTCTACCACGTTTTTCAACTCAATCTGTTCCGTGACATCAGTCATTCCGGTCAGTAAGAACGATTTACCCTGAAGATTGATGGTTTCTCCGGAGAAGAGCCCGTGCAGTATTTTGCCGTCTTTACGTCGGACCTGCAGAACAACTTGCCTTATTTTTCCGTGTTTTTTGAGAGCATTTGCCACTTCAACTTGCTTCTCGGGGTCAGGGAACAACTTAAGTGCAGCACTAGATTTTCCCAGCACCTCTTTACGCGCATAACCGACAAGTTTTAGGAAAGAACTGTTTACATCCACTAAAACATTACTGGAAATATCGCTTATCGCCATCGGACCGGGATTGCTCTCAAATATTTTTCTGAACTTCTGCAAACCTTTCTGCTCCGCGCTTAAGTCCCTGGACAAACCAAAAATACATTTCTGCCCGCCCCACTCGCCAAACCATCTCTTTGTATCAACAGGCAATCTAGAGCCGTTCTTTGCGCCTAACTCCAACGGGCAATGGTCCAGTTCTTTCTTAATCATCGCGGACAAGATTTTTGAGGCCTCTTTGCGGGTGTCCTTTGGATGCATATCAAGTACCTGCATTTTCCGCAGTTCAGCGGGAGAATAGCCGAGTTTGTCGGTAACAGCTTTGTTTGTATATATTATGTTACCTTGAAGGCCTGCCACAACAACAAGATCGCCAATGGCGTCAAAAAAGGCTTCGGAATTTCTCCTGCCTTCTTCCAGCCCCGACGATAAAGCCCTCTGCCCGTAGGCATTGCCAATAATATTTGCGAGCACTTCCAGAAGCTCAAGATCCTTCTTTATCCATTTGCGTATTAATTTACACTCATCAAACCCCACAAAACCTGAAAGTTTATTGTTTATCAAGAGCGGATAGACCGCCAAAGACAGTATGCCTTGAGGCTTAAGTATTTTGAGCAGGTCAGCCGGAAGATTATTGATATCTTCGGAATAAATTCTGCCTTCCTTTAGCAATAGTTTTCTCCAGGAAGGAATTAACTCGTAGGGAATGTTTTGCAGCGAGTCTTTTTGCGGTGTGATACCCTTGCTGCACCACTCAAACTCGTTGCTTGTCAAGGTTTTGTCATGGTTATCGATAAAAATGTAGACCCGGCTGACTTTAAGATGCCGGCCGATAAGCGCCAGGGCTCCATTCATCTTTTTGCTAAAGTCAGCAACAGTTGTAATTTTTATGGCTACTTCAGAAAGAAGCGCAAGATAATCCAAGCTCGTATCTTTCAGCATCTCCGGGTTCCTCCCGTAAATCAATTTTAAACTCTTGCCTTTCAATACGATAAAATAGAGCTTAGGCTGTTCTTGCCGCTTTTGCCTTGCTTTATATTTGCATTCAGGATTTGGTAGGTTTCCGGGCGGGTCAATTAGAAATGCCTCTAACGCTCACATCTACTTCGGTCACTGCAAGACCGGTCATGCTTTCAACGGCTTCCCGGATTCTCTCCTGGACTTTGACGGCAACCTCCGGAACATCAGCGCCGTATTTTATATCAATAAATACCTGTATCCAGACTTCCTTGTCGCCAAGAAGAACCCTTACGCCCGCTTTTTCGCTCTTTCTTCCCAGCGCCTCGCCCAAAAGGTAAAATATCCCCTTGTGCATTCCGGCAACGCCTTCGACCTTCTGTGCAGAAAGAGAGGCTATTGTGGCAATCGCTTCTGTAGAGATCTTTACCTTCCCAAGCGTATTTGTTGTTGTGTCGCCTCTAAGCATTTTAAGCATCCATCATCGTCTCCACAA
>JBAXDA010000283.1:0-2620 GCA_037141215.1 Candidatus Firestoneibacteriota bacterium
GGTTATCTGGGCGTTGTACGGGATTATGGCTGGACAGCGGCGGCTTTTATACGTTTTTTGAAGATTTTAGGCAGGTAATGCATGCTTGACCTTCCTGCTTGAAAACAATACAATAATTTAATGTTTAACAGAAAGGCCTCGATGCCAAAGATAGTAAAAACTGCCATATTGGTTTTATCATTTTCGGGATTATTCTTCGTTTCAGGTGAAGTCCCCCTGTCCGCAGCTATGTCAGAAGCGCAGAGCAAAGCCCGGCAGGAAGTCTATAAAGCGTTCGCAGAACGGCGAATCGGCGTTGAGGGCCTTCAAAAATATATAAGCGAAATCAATAAGGATGATGAAAGCGCGGACAGAATCTTTAAGGAGCTTTCTGCCGGCAAAGAAGAGAAGCCGCAGGGAATACCGGAAGTAAAGATAAATTATAAGAGAAGCACCTCGGGAAGAAATGCGAGGACGGCTGTCTGGATAGAGGATTCAAACGGTAAACTTATTACTACGCTTTACAGGAGCGTAGGCGGGGTCATAAAACCTTTCCCGGTAAGGCTGATAAAGTGGGAAGCAAAAACCGGGAAACTCTCTGATAATGCTTCGGATGTCAATACAAGCGCGACCTATAACGGCGGATCCGCAGGGCAGGCCTATACCTTTACCTGGAATTGCAGGGACTCCTGGGGCAAGCTTGTACCGGATGGCGAATACTTTTACAAAGTTGAAAACGCAAGATATTACGCGCCTCCCATTAAAACGCAGTCCAATCTAAGTTCCGGAAAGATTATTAAAGGTAAAGAAACCTATTCTTCCCAGGGCTCCATTGACGATACTCCTCCTGCGCTATTAACTTCCCTTTCCGCTGTATTTAAGCTTAGAAGACCGGGAGACGCCGGGAATGAAACGGAAAAACCCGCGGCAGTAAAGGAAGAGGATAAGTTCGAGTAATGCAGGGGTAATAGGGACAAATAGCACTTGCCCATAGACTTTTTACCATATATAATGACCTTTCAGGAGTTAATCTAACGGGAAAAGGAAAACAAAGTGAAAAAGAGTTCTTTTCTTCCGACCGGTTTGCTCGGATTTTTTTGTTCTTTGGCTTATGCTCAGCAAGGGGTAAAGACTATGGATAAAGCCAAAATTGAGGCGTTTGTTGATGCTAATATTAAAGCCGTGCATGCTTACGAAGTTCTTGCCTCGAAAAAACTCGGAGAAAAAATAAGGTCAAAATACTGGAATACTGCCGGAGTTCCTGATGCAGAGTTGAAAAAACTTGTTGAACTGCAGAAAGCAATGCTTGCCGAGCCGGTGAGTGAGATTGCCGCCTGGGCCGCCGGAGAAAAGTCGGTTTTTGACGGAAGTAAACATCTGGATTTCATAAATGCTTCAAAACTCACTTCTGAAAACCCTAAACTCCCGCTAAATGTCTGGCTGGACTGGCTAAAAATCAAAGCTCCGACATCTTCGCAAATAGAAAGAAAAACGGTAGCAAATATTCAGCAGGTGCTCTCGGAGGTTGAACGGGACGGGGATCTGCTCCAGGATCTTTTCAGGGTTTACGCCAAAATAGGCCTTCCGGTCTTGACCGGCCAACTAGGCATAACCGGGGAGACGGACGAAGATTTCCTTGCTTGGGGGACCGAGATTTCGGAAAACATAGGTTTCACCCCATACAGCAAAGACCCCGAGGCCGTTCAGATGGCCTTCAGAAAGATGTATAACTGGGGGAGGCGCTTCACGGGGCTCCGTGATAAATTTGTTCTCGGCAAAGAACTGCTCTCCCTTCCCGAGGTTACCACTGCTATTCCCCTGTTTGCAAAACAGCCGCAGAGAAAAATAGCCGTGATAGGGCATTCTTTCACTATGGAAACACATTGGTCCACGCCGGCTTCCTTTATTCCGATAGTCACGGAACTTACAAAACTCTACAATCCCAAGTCCGAGTTCAAATATTTCCAGCAGGGAGGGATGAGCGCGGTAACTGCGCAAAGGCTTTTTTATTCTCCTGTGCTTGAATGGAAGCCTGATCTTGTTGTTTTTGTAATAATGGGCGAAGGCCCGGAGAACAGAAAAGCGCTGAGAGAAATGATCCTGGGGTATACCGCTGCAGGAATCAAATGCTGTATTTTTGATTCGCTATGGCCGGCTGACTGGGACCTGCTACCCAAGGGCAGCGACCCGGAATTAAAAGATCTGAAACTGAACATTATAGAAGTGAAAAAAATCCTGGAAGCCTCTCCCGAGAAGGAAAAATTCAAATGCCTGGACGGGATTCATTTAACGGAACCCTGGCATATGTTGATGGCCCGGGAATGGTTTAAATACCTGGCCGGAGCAAGGAAAGAGAAACCGGAATAATATGCAAAAAATAACGGCGACCTTTATAGATGAAATCACCCACGATATTCCTTCCCAGAATTGGGGAGAGAAAGAATGGGATTATGATTTCAGGGCGATGAAAGCGGCAGGGATAGATACCGCCGTGATAATACGGGCAGGGTACAAAGATAAAATTATTTATCCCAGCAAAGCGCTGAAATTGGGCGCAGACCGGGATCTTGCCGAAATGTTTTTTACGCTTGCCGACAGGCACGGCCTCAAGTTGTATCTTGGCACCTATGATTCGGGGGTG
>JBAXDA010000284.1:0-2604 GCA_037141215.1 Candidatus Firestoneibacteriota bacterium
TTTGACCCCGGGGTGGAATGCTCTGCATGACTGCTATAATATAAAGGGATTCCAGACAGGAGTACCATATTTGACTGCGGTACGACTTACGACGCCGGTGGTTGTTCCTGAAAATCCTACCGGAAAATGGATAGGTAAAATGGAATTTGAACTTAGCCACGCCTTTTCGTGGGATGACACAACCAATAACAATGGAAAATTTGAACCAGGCAATATTCCGCTAGAATTTAACAGTTTTGCCTGCGAGGCACCCGTAATAACCGTTACCTTTGATAAACAATAGCATAGAAACAACCGGGCGGGGCGGAAAAACCGCTCCGCTTTTTCTTTTTAGCGGGGGAAACATCATTTAGCCTTTAAATAGAAAGGATTTCTCCGGGATTTCTGTTCTTGACTACTTTTCCGCTTTACTATATAATAACAGAGCATTTCCAAGCGTGAGCTCAATAAAATGGGCCGGAAACGGCCCTTTAAATTTTTAGGAGGAGAGAAAGTCATGGTTAAAGCGTATTACGACAAAGACGGAGATTTGAAGCTTCTGAAAGGCAAGACTATAGGTATCATAGGTTATGGAAACCAGGGCCACGCCCAGGCCCAGAACCTGAGAGATTCAGGCATTGATGTTATCATCTGCGAGCTTCCCGGAACTAAAGCATATGATGATGCTAAAAAGGATAAATTCAAAGTAGTGACCGCCGATGAAATGGCGCAGAAAGCCGATGTGGTCCAGATTCTTACCCAGGACGACCTCCAGGCGAAGATTTACAAGGATTCCTTTGCTAAATATATGAAGAAAGGCAAAACGCTGGTTTTTTCGCACGGATTTAACATTCATTTTACCCAGATCATTCCGCCCGCGGAGGTTGATGTAATTATGATTGCCCCCAAAGGCCCCGGCCACCTGGTCCGCACTCAGTACGAAGCGGGAAGGGGAGTTCCGGCGCTTATAGCGATTTTCCAGGATGCTTCGGGCAAAGCCAAGCAGACTGCGCTTGCGTACGCGAAGGGCATCGGCGCGACCAAAGCGGGAGTTCTTGAGACTACCTTTAAAGAAGAGACCGAGACAGACTTGTTCGGCGAGCAGGCAGTTCTCTGCGGCGGCGCTTCAGCGCTTGTTAAAGCCGGTTTTGAAACCCTGGTTGACGCAGGCTACCAGCCTGAAATAGCTTACTTTGAGTGTCTTCACGAGCTCAAACTTATTTGCGACCTTATGTATGAGTACGGCATTCAGGGCATGAGAAACAGAGTTTCAACCACTGCAAGATACGGCGACCTGATGGTAGGCCCCAGAATTGTTACGGATGAGACCAAGAAAGAGATGAAAAAGGTCCTGACGGAAATACAGAACGGCACTTTTGCCAATCAGTGGCTTGTTGAGAACCTGGTGAACAGGCCGGTCTTCAACGCGTTAATGAAGAAAGACGACGGCTTGTTAGTCGAAAAAGTCGGAAAGGAACTGCGTTCCATGATGGACTGGATAAAAAAGTAAAGTAAAGAAAGTCTGAGGCGCGGTTCTTCCAACGAGGGACCGCGCTATTTTTTTAGGAAATGATTACACAGATTAAAGAATGCAACGGGGAGAAGCTAAATGACGAGGACAATCATTCTTACGGTGGCGGGGATAATTCTTGGCGGGGTAGCTCTTGCTCTGGCAAAAGACCGGCTGAAAATAAAAATAGCCCTTAAGGAAAGTTTTGGCGCCGTGATGTTCGTCTTTGCCTTTGGCGTGACCGTGATCCTGTTTAATGTTTTTGTGCTCAAGTACCGTCAGCAATGGATAGCGGATATAATGATGTGCGTTACGATATTGCTGCTTTTCACGGTGCTGTTTTTTTTCAGGGATCCGGACCGCAAGATAAACGGGACAGAGGGAGGCATTATCTCCCCTGCGGACGGAGTTATTGACCTTATTGAGGAAAATACAAAAGTCAGCGGTATAGCGGGCAGAGCAAAGAGAATCAGTATTTTTCTCTCGCTTTTTAATGTGCATGTGCAGAGAATGCCTGTAGACGGAAAGATAGAAAGATTAATACCTGTTGAAGGGAAAGTGCTTCCCGCTTTTCTCGGGGAATCGTCCGAGAAGAACAGGCATAATATTTACATTATCCAGGGTACAATACCCGTGGTCCTGAGGCAGATTTCAGGCATTGTGGCGCAGAGGCCGGTTGCCTGGGTAAAAGAGGGCGACAACCTGAAAACAGGGGACAGGCTGGGGCTGATAAAATTCGGTTCAAGAGTTGATATCTTCATGCCCGCCGACGCCGAACTGAAAGCGGTTAAAGGACAGAGAGTGTACGGCGGTGAAACACTCCTCGGAATTATTGCCAAAGACGCTGTGGCCGCGAAAACAAAGAAAAAAGCTTAATGATGAAAAAATACAATGCTGAAAAAATACCTTTGCTTCCTACCCTGCTCACCACGGGAAACCTGGTCTGCGGGTTTATGGCGTTTATTTTTGCCGTAAACGACGCCTTCAGGCTCATCGATGTGAACGGAAACCAGGGAACGCATTTGGTTCCCTATTTGAATTCCTGCTACCTCATATTGCTGGCTATGGTTTTCGACATGTTTGACGGTATAGTGGCAAGGCTTACCAAGACCGAC
>JBAXDA010000285.1:0-2592 GCA_037141215.1 Candidatus Firestoneibacteriota bacterium
ACAACTTTTTAGCGATAAAGTTCTTCTCTAGCCTTGCATACTCTTGTAACGGACCGCCAATAAGAGGCAATACATACTCTATGAACTTCGGAGTTACACCCATGCCGTCTGCCGCGATAAATTCCGCAGGTATCTTTCTTTCCTTGTTCGCAATGTTAGAGAGTTCTGTGAGACCCGTTGAGCACTTGTAATCTTTGCCTGCTTCTCTTATAAGCGTGACCATAAGCCCGCTCTTTCCCGCTACCGCGTGTTCTACGGCTTTAGATCCTGACTGATAGGCTTCTTCAACATCAACCTTAGACTGCATAACTCCGGAGACTCTCTGAATCGTTCCGGGCTTGTCACACCTCGCCTTAATCTTCAGTTTTTCTGCTATAAGACTGACAAGATATTCTCCGACACCTCCGAGTTGTTTGTGTCCGAACTTGTCGGTATCTATAGATCTCTTGGAAGAGGTAAGGTACTCTCCCTTCTCGTCCTTCAAACCTTCACAGCAGGTTATAACCACATAGCCCAGCTTCTTGTAAACTTTTTCAACTGCGGCAAGAAAAGCTTCCGGTTTGAAAGGAACTTCGGGAAGCAGAATTACATGAGGAGCATCGTTCTCTTTCTGTTTTGCAAGTACTGTCGAAGCGGTAATCCAGCCGGCATTCCTGCCCATGGTTTCTATTACTTTTATGGTATCGCTGGTGTAGATAGCTTCCGTATCCAGCCCTGCATCTCTTACCGACTGGGCAAGCCACCTGGAGACGGAACCATAGCCCGGGCAGTGATCCGTGACCGGGAGGTCATTGTCCACGGTTTTCGGAAGCCCCATCACCATCATTTCGTAATTAAGTTTTTTTGAGAGTTCAAACATTTTATTTGCCGTGTCCATGGAATCGTTCCCGCCGGCAAGAAAAAAGTACCTGACATTATGCGCCTGCAGAACTTTGAGAATCTTCCCGTAATCTTCCTCTTTGAGTTTCTGCCTGCTTGAGCCGAGCAGTGAGGACGGAGTTTGCTTTAAAAGCTCAATGGTCCGCTTGCTTTCTTTATTAAGATCAATCATATTCTCGTTCAGAACTCCGAGAATTCCGTTTATGGAACCGTACATCCCTGTTATTTCAGGGTGCTTGGCTGCTTCCTGAATAGCGCCGCAAATACTGCTATTTATGACAGCCGTGGGTCCGCCGGATTGAGCAAATACCGCATTGCCTTTCAAAGCCATGACAAGCTCCTTCTATGACGTATGTTTTATCAGTGTAATTAAAATCTTCTCATCAGTGCAATCATTTTATGAACTTTGTCAACGCATCCAGGTTCATGTCCCTGTTCTTCATGATGTAGTCAACTGCCTGGTCTTTTGTAAAACCCTCATGAACAACTTTGTTTACGGAAAGCGCGGCAGCAAGAGGATCATCTTTGCCCGGGAAGAGAATATTTCTTCCGACGAGCGCGCCTCTTACATTTGCCCCCGCAGTCATACCCGCCGCAAACTCGGCAATGGTGCCTGTCGGATCGCCTTTGGCCTCTCCGCCGAGCATAAGCAACGGAAGAGTTGTAGCTTTAACTATCTGGGGGAAGTTCTCTCCATAAGGTATCTTAAGCCAGAGGTTCCTGGAGGAATCTCCCATCGCAGAGGCAACGCCTATAACCTTTATCATTTCCGCAAGGGATTTCTGCACCTTATAGCCTTCTCCTGCCACAAAAAGAGGTTCAAGGAAGGAAGGAATTTCATATTTATTAAGCTGGCTGATAATATCGGAGCAGTAAAGCATTGTTTTCGCGGAGTCTTTGCTGTTTACATCAAGTCTCCACATTATTTTTGACCCGTCAAGCCTTAAGGCGCGGAGAGAATCTACCGAGAAGCAGGTAAAAGTATCGTCCATTTCAAAAGCCGTGCCTGCCAGCCCGCCCCTGTTCATGGAACCCAGAATTACTTTGTCGTCCAGGAAGGAAGGCCCGCCTTTGGATTTAACGAGATGGTTTACGATTAAAAGGTCTTCAATGATGTCTGTAGTCGCCATGATGCCGTCGAATTCAGGATTAGTCGCAACACGCAGAACCCGGCCTAGATATTCATGCCTGTTGCCCATAGCTATGGGATCGTCGCCTGATTTATTTACCATTCTGGCAGGATGGTCAGCAGCCAGAACCGTGAGTTTGCCGTCTTTGGTGAGTTTTTTTCTTTTTTTACGGGCCGAAGCTTCTTTCAGTATGATTTCAGGATTTGAAACCCTTACTTCAGTAATCATATTATAGATGTTTTCCGGAAAGAACTTCTTTAGATCAAAAACATAATTGCCTGCTTCATATGCCATAAAATCCCCCTTTACTGAATTATTATTTCATTTTTCAAAGGCCTGCCGCCCTCAGAGGCGCCAAACACAATGAATTTGATTATACTGGAAATGATTACCAAAATCAAGCAGGTTATTCACAGGTTTTGTTTGAGTTTTTTGTGTTTTTCTACGAAAAGACGGGTGTTAGCGGCCTGATTTTTCTTTGAGCATCTGCACTACAAGTTTGGGCGCGAATTTTTTCACATTACCGCCCAAAAGAGCTATCTCTTTTACCAGGCTGGAACTCAAATAAGTGTATTCTTCGGAA
>JBAXDA010000286.1:0-2584 GCA_037141215.1 Candidatus Firestoneibacteriota bacterium
TCTGAAAGCCCGGACCTACAGTATGAGGCAAATTCACAAAGCAGGAGAAAAAGCTTTTGTGGATTTTGGAGAAGGTCTTTCATATACAGATCCTCTGACAGGCAACCAGATTAAGACTAAAGTTTTTGTATTTGTCTGGGGTGCGTCCATCGACATGTACGCCTGTTGTGTCCCCAACGAAAAATCACACAGTTGGATTTCTGCTCATACAAAAGCAGTTGAATATTTCGGTTGTTGTCCCAAGATAATTGTACCGGATAATCTAAAATCCGGAGTAATTAAAGCCTGCAGATATGAGCCTGAGCTGAACAGAACTTATGTATCCTGGGCGGAGTACTACAATACTGCAGTAATGCCCGCAAGACCCGGAAAACCAAAAGATAAACCTCACGCCGAAATAGGTGTTAAAATTGCTAAACGCTGGATATTTACACGGTTAAGGCATCGGCAGTTCTTTTCCATAGAGGAAATTAACAAAGCAATATTAGAATTGCTTGAAATACTTAGAAATAAGATAATAAAAAGCAGAGGTAAAAGCAGAAAAGAACTCTTTCTCGAATTGGATAAACCCAATGCCCTGCCTCTTCCCTCAAAACCTTACGAATATTCCGAATGGAAGAAGGTAAAAGCCGGGATAAATTACCATGTGGGTTTTGATAGTCATTGGTATTCCGTTCCTTACGAGCATGCCAGTAAGGAATTAGAGCTCAGAGCAACTGATAAAATGATTGAGCTGTATTACAAAAATACAAGCATTTGCCTGCATAAAAGAGGATATACAAAAAATGGTTATACGACAGAAAAAAACCACATGCCTGAACGGCACAAGAAATATCTTGAATGGACGCCAGAAAGAATAATGGATTGGGCCGGCCGCTATGGTGACTCAGTAAAAGAACTGGCTAAAGTCCTTATGGATAGAAAGAACTTCCCGCAACAAGGTTACAATTCCTGTCTTGGAATAATTAGACTGGAAAAATATTACTCTGCACCAAGACTAAACTCTGCCTGTAAGAGGGCTCTGACATACCACAGCTGCTCTTACAACTCCGTTAAACGCATTCTGGAGAAGAAATTAGACTTAGTTGAAGAGAATACAGCTGATAAAGAAAAAATACATCACGACAACATCAGAGGTAAAGATTATTACGCGCTGGAACTAGTTGGAGGTGCAAAATGAAATCGGATCAAATAATAAAGAAACTTTATGAAATGAAGTTCATCGGCATGGCAAGAAGCTATGAGGAAAAAATAGACAAGCCCGGTCACAGAGATCTTTCTTTTGAGGAGTTTCTTGCCCTTCTCGTTAATGATGAATATCTTTACAGAAAAAATCAAAGGCAGACAAGACTTTTGCAAATAGCAAAACTTAAATTTCCCTTAGCCTGCTTTGAGGAGATAGACTATAGAGCTGCAAGAGGAATAAATAAAGCAAAGTTAGTGGCTCTTCAAAGCGAAGGATGGCTGACTGTAAATCAAAATATTCTGATAACAGGGCCTACGGGCATCGGAAAAAGTTATCTTGCCTGCGCCTTCGGACAAAGAGCCTGCAGAAATGGTCACAGCGTATATTACTTTAGGTGGCCTAGAATGCTTGGAGATATGCATGCCGCCAGAGGCGATGGAACTTATCTTAAATATCTAAATAAGCTTTGCAAAATAAACCTGCTCATAATAGACGACTTTGGAATAAACTCGCTTAACGATACGGACAGGAAAGACCTTCTGGAAGTTGTCGAAGATAGATACACCACCGGCTCAACCATCATAACAAGTCAGCTTCCAGTCAAGGAATGGCACGATTTCATTGGCGATCCGACCATTGCCGATGCCGTATGTGACAGGTTGTTTCATAATGCTCATTCAATCGAGATGAAAGGAGGCTCCCTGCGGAAAAGGCAACAATAAATTGAATCTTTAACAGACAAATGCTACACTATGGAAGTCTTCAGCATGTAAGTGGCCGGAATAAATCGGAACAGGGTGCCGCTTTCAAACGGAATAGGTGGCCGGATTCGTCGGAATTTGCATAAGAGCAACACCATAAGAGAGATTCCCATGAGTTCAGATACCTATAGCATGCTACTGGGAAAGTATCAGGAGAAGAAACCACGCCGTGAGGAATATGTTTTTCCGAACTCCGATAACGAGGCATATCGTGATGTGGCAGCGTTTAGGAAGGCGGTAAAGCTGGCTGGCATTGGATGCAGGTTCCATGATTTAAGGCATACCTTTGCCTCACAGTTGGTTATGGCAGGAGTTGACCTCGTTACAGTAAAGGAGCTTATGGGGCACTCAGAGCTCGATACAACGCTCATCTACGCTCATCTGGCACCGAAGCACAAAAAAGAGGCCATTGCCAAACTGGAGGTTCATTACGATAAAGTAGTGAACGAAAGTTTTTTGTATAGCCCGGATTTGCTCGCGAGGGCGCAAGCGAATGGCACAAAATTGGCACATTTTGAAAAAAAGTAAATTTGTCAGATTGAACTTTACAAAACGCATTGTAGATGCTAATATAAATTCCAGTGCGGGCGTAATTCAGCGGTAGAATGCCACCTTCCCAAGGTGGACGTCGAGGGTT
>JBAXDA010000287.1:0-2583 GCA_037141215.1 Candidatus Firestoneibacteriota bacterium
GGCTCCGAATCCCCTAATCATTGAAAGGGTTTTCTCCACTTCGCCCTTATTTGCCCCCCAGGGCATGGCGGCATCGTATTTAAGCCAGTACGAAACAGCAACATCCCAACCTGCTTCTGCCAGGGATGTAGCAATAGCAGAACCAATACCTGCTTTTCTGCTTGCACCTGTTACCAGCGCGATTGGACGCTTAGATGTCTTTTTCATGAATGCACCTCCGTAGGTCGATTAACTCCATGCTTTTCCAAACCATCCAACCATCCAACCCTGTACCACTCTCCCATCCCACTCACGTAGCCTGCCATGAACCTGAACGCAGTGAATGGTTCATGGTTCGGGTACAGGGCATGCCTTCCGTCCCTTATCCCCTTGGATGATATTTCTTGTGTACCTCTTTTAATCTCGACCTATCCACATGAGTATAGATCTGCGTTGTGGAGATGCTTGAATGCCCGAGCATCTCCTGCACTGCGCGAAGGTCCGCGCCGTGCGCCAGAAGGTGAGTGGCAAACGAGTGCCGGAAGGTATGGGGAGTTACGGCTTTCTTTATCCCCGCCTGTTTTACCCTGCCGGTTATTATTCTCCACATCCAGACCCTGGAGAGTTTCCTGCCCCTTTTGTTAAGAAAAATACCGTCATCCGTTGATTTTGATTTTTCCAGTATCTTCTTCCTTCCTTCTTCGATATAACTTTCAAGAAACTCCGCCGCCGTGTTGCCTACGGGTATCACTCTTTCTTTGCTCCCTTTGCCCAGAACACGAAGATATTGCCCTCCCGGATCGTAATTCTGCATGCGGAGGCCCGTAAGCTCAGAGATCCTTAAACCCGAGGCATAAAGAAGTTCCAGCGCCGCCCGGTCTCTCTGCCCTTCTACCGACGACAATTCAATACCTTCAAGCAGAGACTTCATTTCTTTTTCGGAGAGAAAATCAGGAAGACTGCGCTTTAGTTTTGGAGTCTCTATGTCAGAGACGGGATTGTCTTTCAACCCTGCTTCCAGCGTCAAATATTTGAAAAATGTTTTAAGGGAGGAGAGGCATCTGGCAACAGACTGCGGGTCATGGGTATGTTTTAAGACAGCGAGGTATTCGAGCGCCGCAACCCGCTCAACTTTCAAAGCATCTTTGATGCCGCGCGCTTTCATATAATCCGAGAACCTGTGCAGGTCGGCGCCATAGGAACTGACCGTGTTTACGGAATATTTCTTCTCCAGAGCAAGGTAGGAAAGGAAGATGTCTATCTGATCGCGCATAAAGACTCCGGAGGAGAACGATATTTTACAATTCCCAAATCAACGCAACTCATCTTTTATTCTATTTTTTAGTTTTTAGTTTATTTTTTGTTTTTCTATTTTTCTGTACTTCTATTTTTGTTTTTTTAGTTTTTTATCTTTCTAGTTTTCTGTCTTTCTCTTTTTCTGTTTTTCTGTTTTTCTGTTTTTTTAGTTTTCTGTTTCTTTATTTTCTATCTTTTTGTTTTTCTATTTTTGACCTAAAGTAATCCAGCAGTACTCTTTTGTGATCCGATGCAAATTTCATTTTCATTATTTTTCCCCGCCCTACGACTCTGACGGATTTTGCGTCATCCCCGGCGCGCGGAAGGCCTTTAGAGTCCGCCGTAAAAACAACGGTTACAACATGAAAACGGGGGTCCCTCCCCGGTTTTGAATATACGTGGAATTGTCTGAGATTAAGCAGCTTCAACCCGGTCTCTTCCTTCATCTCTCTTTTCACTGCAGCTTCAAGGCTTTCTCCGTAATCAACAAAACCTCCGGGCAGAGCAAAACCAAGCGGAGGATTGGATCTTTCTATAACGACAATGCCGCCTTTTACCCTGACAATACAGTCAGTTGTAAGGAAAGGGGATTTCTGCTCGTTCCCGAAATAGTTAAGGTAGCTGATGAACCCTTTCCTGAAAGCTTCTTTTTCGACATTTTCAGCCAGTTTCACCTTGAAACACCTGACCGATTGTTTCCTGTACTCGAAGATATACCTGTAGATTTCCTGCGCGATTATCTTCCCGGCCTGGTTGAAAGAAAACGGCTCTTTTCCCCCGAGCACGGAAAAAAGAACGCCCTTTACCCCGGCGCCCGCGGCAGTTTTGACCGCCTTCGCTGCAGCCTTCCTGAGCTTTGTCTCGGTATTCCCACTCAGCAGAAAGGTGAAGGTCCTTCCCTGTGCTTTCGCCTTCCCCCCTGCAATTTCTATTTTTATGCCTTTAATAGTTATCCTGTTCATTTTTTCCTTTACTACCTGCTTCTTTACCTTATAAACCTTTACAAACATTAAAAACCTTAAGAACTTTTTGTTTAACTATTTATAGCACTGGCTGTCTTCCGCCAGATAATCGCCGGAGGAATGATAGGCCATAGCCGGGCAACCTCTGCAGTCAATTATTTCGCAGGTTCTGCATCTTCCCTTCTTGGTTCCGTTCATAATATTTTTTAGTACCGGAGATTCCATTATCTTTAGCAGAGGTTCTTGGAGTATATTCCCGATAGCAAGGCCGAACCTTCTGCACGGATACACCTCGCCGTGAGGCATAACACAAAAATTACGCTTGCTTATGTTGCACTCCGCCCCG
>JBAXDA010000288.1:0-2569 GCA_037141215.1 Candidatus Firestoneibacteriota bacterium
GCCCATCGCGTGAATCAGTGAAACTCCCCGAACTGGTTTGAGATTTCTGATTCTTATCCTGTTCGGCTGCTAAGGGATTGTTCTCAACCTCCTCATTTTTGGGAACAATTTGATCTTCTTCCTGATATCCTCCCGATAGGATTTCCAACAATTCTACTTCAAAAATCAGGGTAGCGTTAGGTGGAACAGCATTGCCAGCACCCTGGGAGCCATACGCAAGTTCTGGAGGACAAACCAATTTGGCTTTTCCTCCTACTTTCATCTTCTGTACTCCTTCTGTCCAACAAGGAATCACACCAGAAAGAGGAAAGCTGATAGCTTGATTGCGTTTGTAGGAACTGTCAAATTCTTTTCCGTTTGTCAATGTGCCACGATAGTTGACTTCAACCACGCTCGCAGCACTAGGTGATTTGCCCTTACCTTCTTTTATGGATTGGTAGACCATACCTGAAGCGGTCTTGACAGCTCCCTTTTCCTTGGCAGCTTTGTCGATAGCATCGTTAGCCATTACAATTACTGGAAACGCAAGCAGTGCCCCAATCAATGTCATACAGTACTTCATGTCAAGCTCCTTCAATTAATGTGATTTTTATTCAGCTAACAGATTTCAATATATACATTATTTTTACTCCTATTAATAATATTTTCTATAGCCTGTTTTTTCAGCATCCGTGTTATTAAACTCTTATATCAGCTACTATTTTGCTGCACGAACAGTTGAAATAAGCTAAAAGGAATACTAGTACCATGTAACAGTTATAATTTCGGATAAAGTCGCATCAGTTTAATCCGAGCGTCTGAGGTTGTGAACTGCCAGTTGATTTTACTTGTTCTGTTGTTTCGGTCTTTTTCCCATGCGGCCACTTCAGCTTGCATGGTTGGCATATCTGGAATCCGACGATCAAGACACTGCCCTTTAAGTACGCTGAGTTCAATCTCAGCCATATTCAGCCAACTGCCATGTTTGGGTGTGTAATGTATGTCCAGTCGTTCTGCCAGTCTTCTGGCTTCTTTCGGTTCAAAAGTTTCGTAGAGTGAGGCGATGCCGTGGGTATTCAAATTATCCATAACCAAGCGAACTTTGATCGCTTTCGGATAGCGATCATCGAGCATCTGCTTGATCTGCAAAGCCCAATCTTTTCTGGTTCGGTGCTCTGTTATGGCAACATGCCTTTTGCCGCCCAACGGCTCAACTTCCATGAAGATTTCCGCCACTCCATTTCGGACGTATTCATCATCAACGCGTTTCGGTTGTCCCGGCTTGCAGGGTATCGGATCTCGGACTTCGCCGATCATCTGCTTGCAGGACTCATCCATGCAGACGACCGGATAGCATGGATCGTACGGCAGATGATAAACCTCCAAAACATCCTCCATGCAGGCTACAAATGTTGCACTTCCTTCTGGAGGGATTTTCCAGTATTTGCTGCGGTGAGGCTGAAGTTCGTTTTTTTTAAAACCCGCTGCACGGTCATATGCGATACGGATTCTGCAAAGTTCAGTTCTACCGCTTTGTCGGCAAGGAGCCTCACGGTCCAACGATTATGCCCCTCCGGGACATCTGAGCAAGCCATGGCGATCAGCCTTGCCTCAAATGCTCCGTCAAAAGTGACTTCTCGTGGCGGTTTTTCTCTTGGCTTTCTCTCAAGCGCCGCTTCGAGACCATCTTCAACAAAACGCTTCTTCAGGTGCTCAATGGTGCGACTGGTCACTCCGAGCGCTTCTGCCGTATCGGCAACGCTCCACGCAGGACCAACTGTACCGGTATCGGAAAGCAACAAGGCGCGAGCGTGGATAAATCGCCTTGCATGGGTCTTTCCGCGCTTGGTTAAAGCCTCAAGTTCTTTGCGCTCCTGCTCGGTAAGTGTTACTCGGTATCTTGGCGACATGGCGGCCTCCTTGAATGAGTTACGCCAGTATGCCATATGTTGACAATAAACGAAATATTAAATGTTACGTGGTACTAGTAGAGAGTTACCGGTTCTCTGTAGAGTTTCAGCCTAATGCAGCCTCACTGACACCACTTTCGATGCACCAGGCTCCTCCATGGTGATACCGTAGAGGATATCGGCCACCTGCATAGTTGCCTTGTTGTGGGTGATGATGATGAACTGGGAAATAGCGCTCATTTCCCGCACCATTTCGTTAAAACGTCCTATATTGGCGTCATCCAGCGGCGCATCCACCTCGTCGAGAAGACAGAAAGGGGTCGGTTTTATCATGAATATCGAGAAGATAAGGGCTACAGCGGTTAAGGCCTTCTCTCCGCCTGACAGCAGAGTCACATTCTGCAGCTTCCTTCCCGGTGGCTGCACAATGATGTCAATACCTGTTTCCAGCAGGTCCTCTTCGTTGGTCAGGCGGAGTTCAGCCTTGCCGCCGCAGAACAGACGAGGGAATACCTCCTGAAATTTGGCGTTAACCATGTTATAGGTCTCAAGGAACCGCTGGCGGGTGGTGCGGTTGATCCGCTGGATAGCCTGCTGGAGACTGCGCAGCGACTCTTCCAGGTCATCCTTCTGAGATGAGAGGAAGGTGAAGCGCTCTTCCATGCCTGCACATTCTTCGA
>JBAXDA010000289.1:0-2565 GCA_037141215.1 Candidatus Firestoneibacteriota bacterium
TCCTGGTGCCTGCGACCACATCCTCGCCCTGCGCATTCACAAGATATTCGCCGTAGAATCTGGGATCGCCGTTGCCGGGATTCCTGGTGAAAGCGACGCCCGTGGCCGAATCATCGCCCATGTTTCCAAAAACCATCGCCTGCACATTCACTGCTGTTCCCCATTCATCCGGGATCTTTTCTATTCTTCTATAAGATACTGCTCTCTTGCCGTTCCAGGAAGAGAACACGGCGCTGACGCCGCCCCACATCTGCTCTAAGTGGTTGTCTGGAAATTCTTTGCCAAGGACTTCTTTTACTTTTACCTTGAAAGCGTCGCAAAGGGTTTTGAGGTCGGAAGCAGAAAGGTCCGTATCAAGTTTAACGCCTTTATTTTTCTTTACTTCGGACATCATGGCTTCAAGCTGCTTCCTTATACCCATATCTTCTTTGGGTTCAAAGCCGCCGGCTTTTTCCATTACGACATCCGAGTACATCATAATGAGCCTTCTGTACGCGTCATAGACAAATCTTTCGTTGCCGCCGGTCTGTTTTATCATTCCGGGAATTGTTTTAGAAGTGAGGCCGACATTCAATACGGTTTCCATCATTCCGGGCATTGACTTCCTGGCTCCGGATCTCACGGAAACAAGCAGAGGATTGATAGGGTCGCCGAGTTTCTTGCCCATAATTTTCTCAACTCCGGCGAGCGCCTTCATCACCTGAGAGTCCAATTCTTTCGGGTATTTCTTCTTGTTCTGGTAGTAGTAAGTGCAGACTTCGGTAGTGTAGGTGAAGCCCGGAGGAACCGGGAGTTTCAGTTTAGGATGCCCTGCCATTTCGGCAAGATTTGCGCCTTTGCCGCCGAGCAGATTTTTCATCTTCTCGTTGCCGTCAGCCTTTCCACCTCCAAAAAAATACACCATCTTATTCTTTGCCATAACCTTCCTCCTTCAGAAATTTGAAATATTATACCGAACTTGCTCTAGTAAGGGTTTTTAAACCGGTTTACGTAGGGCTTCCAAACGTTAATGATTATACTCCTAAAATCTTTTAAAGTCAATTTGGAATTAGCTGCATAAGCCTTGATTTTAAAGGTTTCCAGACAATAAAAGGCGGTTCCGGCACTCACCGGCCCCGCCCCTTTTCACATTAAAAACATTATAAACAGTTAAAAACGTTATGAACTTCAAGAAAGATTTACTTAATAACTGTTTTCAATTTTACTATCTCTGCCGCGATTGCCTTTCTCCATTTTATCGTATCATATTCATTTTTGTCGCCTGTCCCGCCCATATCGGTGGCTCCGCAATAGATCTCGGTTTTGTCCTTGATAGCTTGAAGCAGGGCTTTTGATCTTGCTGCCGCAGTCTTGCTTTCGGCGCTCCCGGAGGAAGCCGCAGTGATTGCCTGCTCAAGCGTATATATGTAGGCGTGGTCATCAATACCTTCCGAACACCATTCGTAGTTTGGCGTCGGGATCAGCTCTCCCTTGAGCGGATAAACTATACCTGCATTCGGATCCCCCGCCCTGCAGGTGCTCCAGGTGGTCGCTTCTCTGGAACTATTCTCATCCCAGCAGGTATAGGCCCACTCAATACGCCCGCGGGAATTATTTTTCCACATAACAAATCCGAAAGAAGCCCTGGAACGCCCGCTGTTATAGAACCAGAGCGGTTTTTTCAATTCCCTGGTCCGGGCAATTATCTTTGCGTTCGGAGACCAGCAATGCGGCGCGATCATATCAAACATATCGGCAATCTCCGTGTAATCTTTTTTTCCGTCATTGTCGCGCATAGGGTCGTTCCAGAGAACAATGCCCGGAACTTTTCTCGCCAGTTCCACAAGTTTCTTCGCTGACGCAAGATTTCTCTGAGGTTCTTCCTCTCTTATCTCGTCAACAAGATGAAAGTAAGCCTTGATTCCTTTCTTCCTGGCCCATTTGCTCAACTGGTCCAGCCCGTCAACATAGGCTGAATTGAATTCCCCGGAGAACTGCTCCTGGTCACTAAGCCGGGGCGGATGCATAAGATTCCAGAATTTATCAAATCCGTTCTTCTTTACAAGTTCCGCCACCCTGTCATATTCCGAGAAGTCAAAACTGCACTTGCCTCCGGAAACTTGCGGGTAGATACCGGGAAAGCCGTGAATTGAATTATTGCCGTGTTTCTTGTAATCGGCAAAAGCAGCCTCGCTAAAAGTCATGGAGAACCAGCCAAACTGCATCTCCGGATCTCTCTCAAGTTTAAACGGCAGGACCTCTATTTTGACCGGTATCTTAAGCCCCTGTTTCTCTCCGGCTTTAAGGGAAACCTCCGCCGTATAAATACCGGGCTTTGCATCCTCAGGTGTTTCCAGGGTAATCCAGAGCTGTCTTGTGATTCCGGCGTACATATTAACAGGGTTCTGCTTGACTATCATCTCGGGCCTTAACTGGACAAGACCCGAGTCAACAGACTTTAGCAGGTGCTTCACAGCCCTGACATCAAACGCCGACGACTTTATGATATCTCCCGCGGCGCTTTTGGCCTCCGAGATTCCTACGGCTATACTGCAGTCTTCAAGCGCCACCAGCCCGACGGTAAAG
>JBAXDA010000290.1:0-2557 GCA_037141215.1 Candidatus Firestoneibacteriota bacterium
TAGGGCAAGAGGAAAGGTCGTCTATTTAGAAGCGGAGTCCGGCTACTCAAAGAGCTTAATGGCTGAAATATGCGAGGCAACAGAATATGCTCTTGACGATGTTCTTAAAATAGAGGGAAAGCTTGATTTGAAATATGTTTTTGAACTGGCGGCGTATATCAACATGCCTGAAATAAGATATCCCACCTATAAGCCAAAACAAATGAAATATGAAAATATATTTGAAAAGATTAAATCCGGTGATTTTCTTCTTCAGCTTCCCTATGAATCCTTTCAGCCAACGACAGACTTTTTAGCTCAGGCTTCCAAAGATCCTTCTGTTCTTGCAATTAAGATTACGCTTTATCGGGCGGACGAAGACTCCAGGATAATAAAAGCGTTAAAAGACGCTGCGAGGAACAAAAAGCAGGTAACGGTTCTTGTAGAACTAAAAGCCCGTTTTGACGAGGAAAAAAATATTATCTGGGCCAGGGAGCTCGAATATTCAGGATGCCATGTGATCTATGGTATTCCGGGAATGAAGATACATTCAAAAATTGCCATGGTAGTCAGGAACGAGGGAGGAAGAATCTGCAGGTATTTACACCTTTCTACGGGCAACTATAATGAAAAGACAGCGCTTATCTATACGGATACCGGGTTTTTTACCTGCAACGATGATTTTGGCTCGGATATATCGGATGTGTTCAATGTGATAACAGGCTATTCTTTGCCTTCACGGTGGAAGAGGATAGTATCAGCGCCGAATGACCTTAGAGAATACTGTTTTGAACTTATAGAAAAGGAAATGGAATGCCAAAAAAAGTATAAAAACGGCCTGATAATAGCGAAAATGAACTCTCTTGAGGACCCGAAGATTATAGAAAAGCCTTATGAAGCCTCCTGTGCGGAGGTTAAGATCAAGCTTATAGTCAGGGGAATCTGCTGCCTTGTCCCCGGAGTCAAGGGCCTTTCGGAGAACATTGAAATAAGGAGCATTGTCGGCAGGTATCTTGAACACTCCAGAGTCTTTCTGTTCAATAATAATAATGACAAAAGAATATTCCTTTCGTCCGCAGACTGGATGAGAAGGAATCTTGATAAAAGGATAGAAGTGCTATTTGAAGTTACCAAGGGCGAACTAAAAGAAAATCTTGCCGCACTCCTTGATATAAATCTAAATGACAGCCTCAAGGCCCGCCTTTTAACCTCGGATAAAACATATTTTAGGCCTGTAAGGATATTTGGAAGCACAAATGCGCAGGAAGTGCTTGAGAGAACCTATGGTAATAGTAAATAAAGGCTTTTAACTATTTTGCTGATTTTGCCAGCACAACTCCGCCCAGAATGATTGCGTCATCTGAAAGTTCCGAGCATAAAATCCTAGTTTTTGTGACTTTTGATATAAAATTATCCCGCTCTACTGTTTTATGAATGATAGGCATCATAAAGCCCCCACAGGCCTCTATCACTCCGCCTCCAAGTATTATGCAGTCCGGGTCAAAAATATGACTGATAGAAACACATCCAAGGCCTATCATTTCGGCGGCATTTTTTAATACTCTGATGGTCAGTTTGTCTTTTTTAGCGAGAGCTTTCTTCAACAGCTTGCTTTTGATAGAGACGATATTTTTGCCTGTGAGCTTTGTCAGGATTGTTTTTTCACCTTTTTTTATCGCTTTAATAAGATCGCGTTCAATTGCTTTTCTGCCGGCAAAGGCTTCCAGACAACCGTGGTTCCCGCAGCCGCATAAAGGGCCGTTACGGTCAACAATTATATGTCCGAGTTCACCGGCAGCATCAGAAGAGCCTGCAAACAAACTGCCATTGATAATAATTCCGCCGCCGATGCCGGTGCCGATAAAAAGGCCGATGATATTACCGTAACCTCGCCCCGCACCGAGCCATTACTCGCCAAGCATACCAACATTCACATCGTTTCCGAGCGTGACATGTTTCCTGAGTCTTTTTGAGAGAGCCCTTTGCAGATTGAATCCTCCGAGCTTAAGGTTGGGGACCATTTTTATGGTGCCGGAGGAGGCGTCAATCAAGCCCGGCACGCCTACGCCAACAGCGGAGATGTCTTTTAGTTTAATATCAGCGTTGAACAATAGTTCTTCCAAAAGCCTAAGTATGGCTGTGACAATAACTTTTGGGGTGCTGTTTGCGGGAGTGGGAATTTTAACGCGCTCAAGTATACGGCCTTTGTCCGTGACTACCCCTGCAGATATCTTTGTTCCGCCTATGTCTATGCCTATATACAATTTTGTAGCCATTAATTGAATATATCAGCACCAGTTATGATTGTCAAGTAAAGAGGTGTTAATGTTGATTCAGTTGATATTGAGAAAGAGAACAGGGGTCATTACAACACCACGGCAACTGGAAGAGACTAGTGCTCTGAGATTCTTAATGCAATCTTAATCAAATCTTAACAATCAACAGATATAATGATTAAATGAGAATCAGACTGACTTACATTCTTTTGCCGCTTTTACTGCTCTCAGGTTGCGGCGGCAACAAAAGCGCTGTTAATGAAACGGCTGCCGTTTCGAAACGCCTACAGATAAAAGGCTCT
>JBAXDA010000291.1:0-2552 GCA_037141215.1 Candidatus Firestoneibacteriota bacterium
TCAAGAGGATAGATTCCGAGAGCGGCGATTTTCTTTTCTCCGGGCGCCGCGGAGCAGCGAAGAGAACTCCGGAACAAGTCCTTTGCGGGAACGGTATTGGGGTAAATATCTTCCGTGCTTAAATATTCAAAAATTCCGAAGCCTCTTGCCTGGTCCTCGGAGGTTGCCGTAAAAGTATTCTTGAATTCTTTATAGCCTTCATATATATTGCCTACCCTTTTTTTGATTTTAAGCGTGGTCACCGAGTTTTTCGGCATATCCAGCGCGTAAATGCTCATGGCCTTTTTTTCAAGCTCGGGATCTATATCCTGCGCGAAAATAGAAACAGCGAAGAGCAGAACAACCGCAAAAATAAGTTTTTTTGCCATTTAATCCTCCCGTCCTTTAATGTTATCTCCTGCAAACTTTAACAGAAACAACCTTTAATATCAATCAGAAACCCTTATCTAGTTAAACAAGACCTGTTCTTTAGCTTCCACTATTCTTTTTGACTGTCTCTGCTATATTTGCTAAATTAGGGATAGCTTCCCGGAGGTCATCATGAAAAAGCTCCTGCTTTTGATGTCTGCAATAGCGCTTCTCGCGGGTTGTGCCTGCAAGAACTGCAACATAGTAAATCCCGGGGAAACCTCCAAGCCTGCCCCGCAGGAAAAAACGAAATAGCTTGAAAAAAAATATATCCAGTAATATATCGAAACTTTCGGCTCTTGCTGTTTGCGCTGTATTTTTGCTTTCAATGGCCGTATATGTCCTTGCTCTCTGCCCGACGGTCTCTCCCGGAGATTCCGGCGAGCTTATTTCCGCGGCCTATACGCTCGGAGTGGCTCACCCGCCGGGTTACCCGACCTACACTCTGCTTGGCAAAGTTTTTACTTTTCTGCCTTTTTCGAATATTGCGTCCCGTGTAAACCTTATGTCCGCATTCTTTGCTTCTCTTGCAGCTCTTTTCCTCGCCCTTTTGATAGTCAGAACATCCGAAACTCTAAACATCCGAGCCTTCAAAAAACCGTCTTCCGGCTTCAGGCTTCCGTCCTCAATACTTCATCCTCTCTCGGCCTTGATATTCTCTTTCTCTTCGCTCTTCTGGCAGCAGTCAGTATCGGCTGAAGTCTATCCTCTTAACGCTTTCTTTTTAATAGTTATTATCTATGTTCTCTCCTTTGTCAAAGACGCTCAACGCCGGGCAGCGCTCGCAGGCGCTCTGTTCGGGCTCGGCCTCGGGAATCATCTCACCCTACTTCTTTTTCTGCCGCTTTTTCTCTGGTTTGCCGCAGCAGAAAAGAAATTCCGCCGGAAGCAAGCGCTCGTCTTTCTGCTTTTCTCCTCTGCGGTTTTTCTGCTTTCTTATTATTATCTATACCTACGGGCCGTAGCTGACCCGGTTATCAACTGGGGAGCACCCTCAAACTTCGGAAAATTACTTGACCATCTCTTCCGCAAAGAATACGGCGAACTGATAAAACTCCCCTACTCAGCCGGGCTTTTCCTCTCACAACTGAGAGAATACTTCCTACTGCTCTTCCGCCAGTTTAATGTCCTCTCTCTGCTCGCGGTAATAGGTGTTGTTTATTCTTTCAGAAGGAATAGGAAAATATTTTTCGTTTTCCTTTACTCTTTCCTTATTTTCCTGCCGGTTATTATTTTGCAGAACTACGCTCTCACCCCGCGGAACCTGGAAATCGTAAAAGTTTTTTTCATACCTTCCTTCCTGGGCGCCGCCGGCTTTGCCTGTTTTGGCATGCTCTTTTTGGCGGGCAAGTTCAAGGCGATTTCCTTTACGGTTTTGACAACAGCGGCTGTAATTTTTACTCTCCTTCTGAATTACCAGGCAAGCGATCTTTCAAATAGCCGGCTGGCCCGTTTATTCGCGGCGGATATGTTCAAAGTCTGCGGGCAGAACTCGGCTTTAATAGTCTCGGGCGACAATCCCGCGTATGCCTCAATCTATCTTTCGGTCTGCGAGAAGGCGCGCCCTGATATACTATTAATAAACGAATCAGGCAGTCTTATGGGGCAGGCCTTTGGCAGAAACTTTAACAGATTGCCGAAAAAGGAAAGAGGAGCCCGTAAGGCAGAGGTTTACAGGGAACTTTCAAAACAAATGCCATTGTATTTCACGGCCGGTTCAATGCTTGCCGGGGAGAACGAAAAAATATTTGTCCCCCAAGGAATACTCTACAAACTCAACCTGGACGGAAAATCAAAACCTCAGTGGCTTTCAGCGGGCGTTAATTTCAAAACAGCCGAACTTTCAGGAGATTATCTTTCAAACGAGATTTACGCAAGATACAATTACCATTTCGGAGAATATTTATTTTCTACGGGAGACCTTGCTTCGGCGAGAAAATATTATATTAAGGCGCTTGAACTGCTGTCTATGGATCCTGCCCTCTCCGGACTCACTTCGCAAATAAATAAGAAGTTCCAGCTGAAGGGAGAAAAAGCGGTTTTTTAATTGCCAAATACGCTTTTAATCGCTGATTCCGCCCTATTCAATGTTTATTTTAACCCCTTTACAAACCATATAAAATAAGGTAAAATCATACTCGTTC
>JBAXDA010000292.1:0-2547 GCA_037141215.1 Candidatus Firestoneibacteriota bacterium
AACGGCGTGCCGAAATTCTTTAAACGCCTTACCCTCCACGCCGGAGAGATTATTTTTACCTATTGGAAGACGGGAAAGTCGCTTGTACTTAAAGCCGAAATGCCGGCAGACCTTAAGGAGATAGTGGATATTTTGGAGAGGAATTATTCACTGGTCCCAAAGCACGGTTAAGTGATAAAAGGAGACTGAAATGTCTTTAAAGGTTCTGCCGAAAGACCGCGAAATTCTCCGCCGTCTTGCGGGAAGGGTGAGGGAAATAGCCGAAGATAAGTCAATGCCTGAAAGGAAAAAGCGCCTTACTGCCTTAAACTCACTAAAAGCAGACCGTCCGGTCGTGCTGGTATTTCCCGAAGGTTCCTGGAGCGAGCTGCTCCCCGACTCAAAACTTTAAAACACAGAGGAAGTGTTTCGGGAATGGGAAGCAGAACTCAGGCGGAAAATAATCTGGTGGGAAAATTTCAGGGATGACAATACGGTTGAACCGGAATTTTGGATAAACTGGGATGTAAAGATAAGCGATTACGGCGTTCCTTCTGTCAGGCACAGAACTTCCGGCGACGGAAGCTTTGTCTGGGACTCCCCCATAAAAGACCTCGATAAAGATTTCGACAAACTTAAAATGAGGACTTATGCCGTTGACAGAAAAAAAACGGAAGAAACAGCCCGTCTTGCGAATGAAATTTTCGGCGATCTGCTCCCTTCGCGTATAATCGGTTCTTATTGGTGGACACTGGGCCTTACCCAGGATGCTATTTTTCTTGTCGGACTTGAGAACCTTATGCTCTATATGTACGACAATCCGGAGGGCGTTCACAGGTTGATGGCCTATCTTCGGGACAATGCGCTGAAGCTTGTTAACTGGGTTGAGAAAGAAAAACTGCTTACGCACTGGAATAAAAATCAATATGTGGGTTCGGGCGGCGTGGCTTATACGGATGAACTTCCGCAAAAGGACTGGAAAGAAGGCATGTCTGTCAGGCTTAAGGACCGCTGGGGCTTCGCGGAATCCCAGGAAACCGTGGAAGTCAGCCCGGAACAATTCGGCGAGTTTGTTTTTCCGTATCAGCTCCCCCTGTTGTCAAAGTTTGGTTTGAACTGTTACGGGTGCTGCGAGCCGGTGGATAAACGGCTGAAATATATTCTTCAGATCCCGAATTTAAGAAGAGTTTCCGTCTCGCCCTGGGCCAATCAGGATATTTGCGCCGAAAAACTTAAAGGGATTGCTGTTTTTTCCAGAAAACCGAACCCGTCTCTATTAAGCGCCTCTTTCAATGAAGACGAATTGAGAAAAGACTTACGAAGCACGCTGGAAGCCGCAAAAAGCATTAGGAATCAGACAGAACTGATAATGAAAGACACTCATACCTGCGGCAGGGATATTGCCCGTTTCACAAAATGGGTAAAGTTGGCATATGAGGAAGTCGGAACCTGAACAAAAGGCAGAGAACAAATTTCAAAAAAGGCGGTTTCGGATATTTACCCGAAAAGAGAAGCTCTCAGTTCCCGCCGGTTTTCGCCGTAATAGCAATTATACTCTTCGCGATACTCAGCCGGATTTCGTCCATTTTTTCTCCCGAGAACATAGCTTTGTCTTTCTCGGTCAATACTTCTGTTTCGACTCCGGTGGCTTTTGATTCTCCGGGTTTGAATTTCTTTAGCTCTGCGAGAACTCTTTTAGCCTCGCCGATTTCTTCAAAATATTCTTCCCAGACCCGTCCTACCCGCTTCATTATTTTTATAGAGCCGACATCAGCCTTAGGCATGTCGTTCTCAAAAGCTGACCAGATTTTGTTTTGAATATCTTGCTCAACGGCAAAGGCAAAGGAAGCTGCAAAGAGCAAAGTAAGTATCAAGGCGGTTCTCATTAGTTCCTCCGGATTGAATTGCATTAAAAGAATGCCGGTTTATGCTAATTATACACCCTATTTTAGACAGAACACTATGTTTTTGCTTGAAAATAGCGCGCCAAAGTATGAGAATAGGGAATCACGGAGGACCAAATGACAATCGAGATAATTATCGGCGCGATACTGGTTATTATGCTGGGGCTTGTGCTCTTTAAGCTCTTCGCGGGGAAAAGCACGGAAGATCAGGGCTCCGTCGGGGCATTGCAGTCCCGCATGGATGACATAAAAAGCCAGGTAAACGAGCTCTCCACGAAACAAATTACTTTCCAGGCCGAATCTATGCATAGGCAAGCCGAACTTTTCAGCGGAACCCAAAAAACCCTGAACGAACAGCTTTCTTCCATCATGGCTATGGTAAATAAAAATCTGAGAGAAACCCAGGAAAATATAAACACGCAGCTTACAGGCACCGGAAAAACTTTCAGCGAGATGCAGAACAAGATAGGTATTATTGAAGAAGCCGCGCGGAGCATGAGCGAATTCCAGAAGAGTGTAAAATCACTGCAGGATACGCTGCAGGCGCCAAAACTAAGGGGCAATCTCGGGGAATATCTTCTGGAAGACCTGTTGAAACAGATCCTGCCTGCCGACAATTACAGAATAAAGCACTCTTTCAAGGACGGTACCCAGGTGGACGGGG
>JBAXDA010000293.1:0-2540 GCA_037141215.1 Candidatus Firestoneibacteriota bacterium
TAAAGAAAAACATAAGGCACATCTCCTGCTATCAATTCGTGTATCCTGTTGTAGATCTTTTTTCTCTTTGCATAGTCAAAAGTTTCTCTCCCCTCTATGAGCAATCTGTCAACCTCTTCGTTTTTATACGATACAAAATTATATTCTTTTTCTCCGGTCTTTGAAGAATGAAAAATATCGTAGCAGTCAGGATCCCGCCCAAGATTCCAGCCGAGTACGACTGCATCAAACTTCTTCTTGTCAACATATTCGTTTATAAACACCGGCCAGGCAACAATGCTTATATTAACCTTTATCCCGAGCTTTTTTAACTGAGACTGGATCATTACGGCAATTGTTTCTCTCTGCTTATTACCCTGATTGGTCATGAGCGTAAAAATAAATTTTTTCCCTGCTTTCTCAAGTATACCGTCGCCGTCAGCATCTTTCCAGCCTGCTTCTGACAGAAGTTTTCCGGAAACATTAAGATCGCAAGGGCTGTTCTTTACATTCTTGTTATAAGCCCAAGATCCGTTGGGAAACGGCCCGGTAGCTTCGCTCCCAAGTCCGAGGATTACTCCGTTAATTATTTCCTTCTTGTCTATTGCCGTTGAGACCGCCAATCTTACCTTCTTGTCGGAGAAGAACGGCGAGAGATTATTAAGTCCCAGGTAAACATACTGAAAAGCGGGATACCTGTACTTGCTAAACCTTGCTTTGAATTCGGAATTTTCCGTCTGTTTAACATACATATCAGGCGTTAGCCCCATCAGGTCTATCCCGCCGGCTTTCAGCTCCATAAACTGAACCGACTGGTCCGGAATTATCCGGTAAATATATTTTTCTAAATAAGGTCTTCCTTCGAAATATTCCCCGTTGTATTCAAGACGGAGGTCTCTCACCCTGTTCCAGGTTTTGAATTTGTAAGCACCTGTCCCCACCGGTTCGTAATTGTACTTGGAAGTGTTTACATCGCTATTCTCGAACAAATGTTTCGGAAGAATCCCCATACCCCAGCTTTCAAGCGCCGGCGCAAAAGGCTTACTATAATAAACCTTCACGGAATACCGGCCGGTCTTTTCCAGTCTATTTATCACTTCATAACTGCTCTTATAAGGGCTCTTGGTCTCGGGAGCCGTCAGCTTTTTAAAGGTAAACTCAACATCATCTGCCGTAAACTCAATCCCATCCTGCCACTTTACCCCTTTTCTAAGATTAAAGGTTATTACGAGCCCGTCTTTTGAAACACTCCAGGATTCCGCAAGGTCTCCTGTAAGTATTATGTTTTTATCATATTTAACAAGACCATTATAGACCAGGTTAACTATATCAACGGAAGCACTGTCCGCAGCCAAAATGGGATTTAGAATAGAGGCGTCTCCCGTGGAGGCTTCCACCAGAGTATCTCCTTTTACGGGTTTTTCGCTGCCGGAAAAAGATGACGGCGTTCCGGAAGTATTCCGAAACGCCGCATAGTCTTTATTAACCTTCCAGGCCATCGCTAAGACCGCAAGAAGAGCGGCGATTGAGAGTAGTATGGCCGTTTTTCTGTTCATGCTTGTTTACTTTGCCTTGGCCTTTTCCGGAGTTGCAGGCAGCGCGGGCGCCGGCGCCCTCTGGGCCGCGGCTTGTTCTTCTTTCATCATTTCTTCTTTTAGCGAGTTATTTGAAACTATCCTGCCTGGCAGTGTAGCCAGAAGGATAGAAGTCCCCATAAAGACGATCGCAATTATGGTCGTTACTTTATTGAGAACATTCTTACCTCCGGTCGGCCCAAAAAGGGACTGGCTAGAGCCCCCGCCAAAGACGGAACTCAGGTCCCCCGCTTTGCCTGACTGGAGCAGCACGACCAATACCAGCAGCACACAGACTATTACATGTATTATTGTCAATATTGTTATAAACATAAAACCCCTCCAAACTAGCTCTCTATTATTTACGTTTTAACGTTACAACCTTATAAACGTTCTAAACGTAGTTCTATTTCTTTTTCTCGAACTTGACCAGCTTCATGAAAGATTCTGCTTCAAGCGCCGCTCCACCGACAAGCGCGCCGTCTATATCTTCTTCTCCCATCAAAATAGAAACATTGTCAGGTTTTACACTGCCGCCGTATTGTATTCTTAACGCATCAGCGGTATTCCGGCTGTAGAGCTTTGCAATCAAGTCCCTTATAAATTTGTGGACTTCCTGCGCCTGTTCTTTTGTTGCGGTCTTCCCTGTACCTATGGCCCAGACCGGCTCGTACGCGACAACAACGCTTGCCAGTTTTTCTTCCATAATCCCTTTAAGCGAGCCAGTAAGCTGGCCTTTGATTACCTCATTGGTAATATTTTTCTCTCTTTCTTCAAGGGTTTCCCCCACACAAAGGATGGCGCACATTTCTTCGGAATGCACCGCCCTTATTTTTTTATTAATAAATTCATCTGATTCCTTGAAAATCTGCCTTCTTTCGGAGTGCCCTAATATAACATACGAGCAGCAGGCGTCTTTTAGCATAGTAGGAGAAACTTCACCTGTAAATGCGCGTTTTTTCTCAACGTAGCAATTCTGCGCTCCTA
>JBAXDA010000294.1:0-2537 GCA_037141215.1 Candidatus Firestoneibacteriota bacterium
TCGCCTACTTTAAGGGTTTCAAGGAGTTTTGCTTCGACCTTGAACGTTTTTTCTACTTTGCCGTCCTTGCCGGTCGCTACAACTATCTCGCTTTTTTCCTTGTCTATCTTTACTATCCCGCCCTTAATTACCTTGAGTGCTTCGGTTTTTGCCGGTGCCTTTGAAGCCTCGGTTTTCTCCGCCGCCTTTTCTGCCGCAAAACTTACGCCTGCGATGCAGAGTGCTACTGCGAATACTGCCAATACTGTTTTTTTCATATTTTTTCACCCCCTCTTGTTCTTTAATTATAACAAAAAGAGATTAAGGTAAGATTAGCGGGAGATTAGAATATCTTAATCTTGGAGTGGAAGAAACACGGTAAAACAGGTTCCTTTCCCGGGAGCGCTTTTCACGATAATCCTGCCTTTGTGGGCTTCAACAACAGACCTTACAATACTCAAGCCCAGTCCATGTCCTTCCTTAGAGCGGGATTTTTCAACTCTGTAGAATCTGTTAAAAATAGGGCCAAGTTCATTTTTTGCCATACCTATACCGTTATCTTTTACGATAAGAACCGCTTTATTCCCTTTGTTTTGAACACTAACCGCGACTCTGCCCTTTTTCCCGGTGTATTTTATCGCGTTATCCACAAGGTTGGAAACCAGCCGCAGAAGATACCTCTCATCCGCCTTTATAATTGCGCTTTCACCCGAGAAGGAGAGCGTAATATCTTTTTTATCGGCAAGCACTTTCATATGCTTTACAACTGTTGCCGAGGAAAGAAACAGATCCACTGGCTTGCTTTCAAGGCGGATCTCCCGATTCTCAAACCGGGAAAGAATGAGCAGATTCTCTACAATACCGCTAATCCTGTTAACTTCATCGAGAGTGCTGTTCAATATTTGTTTGTATTCTCCGGAAGAACGGGTCCTCTTTGCCGCAACATCTATCTGTCCCCGGATTATAGTCAAAGGGGTCTTTAATTCATGCGCGATATCCTGAGTGAACTGCTGCCGGCTCGTGAAGGCTTCATCAAGCCTCCCCAGGAGCTCGTTGAAGGCCTCCGCAAGGTGCTGAACCTCATCATTGCTTTTCGGGACATGTATCCTCATTTTTAGATTCTCGGCATTTATGCCCCTGGCGCTTTTTATCATTATGTCTACCGGTTTCAAGACAAATTTTCCCAAGAACCCCCCGGCTATCCCGGTAAGGAGTACACTTAAGGGCAGGAGTACAAAAAGAATAAATTTCTGACGTTCCACCGCCGAGAGCACAGGTCCCAAAGAGGCAGCCGCCTGTACGATATAGACAACGCGCCCGTCTTCGATTATCGGTTTTACATAAATGCGGAAATTACTTTTCCTTTTGTCGTTGACCTCCACCAGGTAGTCATCAAAAAAGCTCTTCCCTTTGAGCGCCTCGTTCATCGTATCTTCGGGTATTTTTATGCTGTAGGGCAGGGTGCTTGAATGCGCAACGCTTTCTCCATTCCTGTCAAAGATCTCTACATCCGCCTTTATAAGTCTTGAATCGTATTTTTCGTCTATTTCCACCAGATGTTGGGCAATTGTATGGAAATAGCTTCCCTCGGTCATAGAATTGAGTGTAACCGGCTTGCCGTCTTTTATTAATTCAAATTTTTCTGTCTCCCAGTAGGTATCAATGGATTCTCTTATACCCTCGGCCCTTGCCTTGAGCATTTCGTCAACATTCCGGTAAAGGTCGGTTTTGAGACCCTGGTAAAGAAGATAGGAAAAAACAAGAAGGACAACAGTGAAAAGGGCGCCATAATAAAACAGTATCCTGAACCTGATTGTTTTTAAGAACATCAGCCGCCCAGCCTATACCCGCGGCCCCTTACGGTATTTATGAGCTTTCGCGGAAAACCTTGATCTATCTTTTTTCTTAAATAATTAATATACACATCTATTACATTGGTGCCGGTATCAAAATCTATGTCCCAGACATGTTCGGCAATCATATTTCTTGTAATGACTTTGCCCTGATTCCTAAGCATATATTCCAGGAGGGAATATTCTTTTGAGGTGAGCTCAATTGTTTTCTTTGACCTTATTACCTTGTGAGATACCGGATCAAGTTCAAGATCCTCTATTTTCAAAACGGTCCCGCTCTTCCTGCTATTTTTTCTTAAACCCGCCCTGACCCTGGCAAGCAGTTCTTCAAAAGCAAAAGGCTTGGTGAGATAATCATCCGCGCCGGCATCCAGCCCGGCAACCTTGTCCTTCACGGTATCCTTAGCCGTGAGCATTATTATCGGAGTCTCAAGGCCCTTTTTTCTTATCGCCCGGCAGACCGAGAGTCCGTCAAGTTTGGGAATCATGATATCAAGTATGATTAAATCATATTCCTTGTCAACGGCCAGGAACACGCCCTCTTCTCCGTCAGAGGCGGCATCAACGGCATAGCCCTCTTCTTTCAGTCCTCTTTTAATAAAAGCGGCTATTTTTTTCTCGTCCTCGATAACAAGTATTCTCATCTGACCTCAAAAGGAAATCAATTTACTCCGGATAAATACCTATCTACAGCCTTCCAAATCC
>JBAXDA010000295.1:0-2530 GCA_037141215.1 Candidatus Firestoneibacteriota bacterium
GAGTGTTTCTCATAACTTTTTTATGGAACGGTATGGTCGTTTTTACGCCTTCAATGACAAACTCATCAAGCGCCCTCTCCATCCTGGCAATGGCTTCCATTCTGTCTTTTCCTGAGGAGACAAGTTTCGCGATCATTGAATCGTAGTAAGGCGGTATCATATAGCCTGTTTCCGCCTGAGTGTCAAGGCGTATGCCGGGACCGCCCGGAGTCGTGAACTTAGTGATCCTGCCGGGAGAAGGCATAAAATTCTTATCGGGGTCTTCCGCATTGATCCTGCACTCTATGGCATGCCCCCTGAAATGCAGAGGGTTATTCGGGACCACCAGCTTTTCGCCAAAAGCTATCCTGATCATTTCTTTGATAAGATCTATGTCCATCACGGTCTCAGTAACGCCGTGCTCAACCTGTATCCTGGTATTTACTTCCATAAAAAAGAATTTTCCGTATTTATCCAGCAGGAATTCCATAGTGCCGGCGTTAGAATAACCCGCGGCTTTGATGCCTTTAATAACAAGGTTGCCGACATCCTCCCGCATCTTCTGCGTCATTATCGGCGACGGAGCTTCTTCCACAAGCTTCTGATGTTTCCTCTGAATAGTGCAGTCCCTCTCGCCGAAATGCATCGCTTCACCGTGCTCGTCAGCAAGGAACTGGAACTCGACATGCCTGGGCTCTTCTATGTATTTCTCAAGATAAACCGTAGAGTTTGAGAAAGCTGTTTCTGCTTCCGCTCTCGCTGTATGAAAAGCGTTGACGAGGCTCATATCGTTATGGGCTATTCTCATACCGCGCCCGCCGCCGCCTGCCGCCGCCTTGATTATTATCGGATAGCCAATGGATTTTGCTATCTTTAGGGCTTCCTTTTCGTCGGTTATGGCGCCTTCGCTCCCGGGAACACAGGGAACACCGGATTCCCTCATTATCTTTTTTGCCATAACTTTGTCGCCGAGTTTCCTGATTGCTTCCGGATTGGGCCCTATGAATTTTATCCCGCAATCCCTGCAAACCTCAGCAAAGTGCGCGTTTTCCGCAAGAAAGCCGTAGCCGGGATGTATTGCTTCGGAATCGGTTATCTCGGCGGCGGAAATCAAAGCAGGAATACTGAGGTAACTTTTTGAGGACTGCGCCGGACCTATACATACGCTTTCGTCAGCGACTCTTGTAAAAGGAGCGCCTTCGTCCGCTTTGGAATAGACTGCGACAGTGCTGATCTTCATTTCTTTGCAGGCCCGTATAATTCTTAGAGCGATTTCGCCCCTGTTTGCTATAAGTATTTTGCCAAACATTTAAGATACCCCCGCTGTTTTATCTCTGTAATCGTTTCACCCTAATCCATCTTAACTGTTTCTTATTCTACAAGAAAAAGAGGCTGGCCAAATTCAACCGGCTGGCCGTTCTCAACAAGTATCTTTACTATCTTGCCTTTTACTTCTGACTTTATCTCATTCATAAGCTTCATCGCTTCTATTATGCAGACGGTCTTGCCTTCCGCTATCGAGTCGCCTTCTTTCACAAAAGCAGCCGCATCGGGAGCAGGAGACTTATAGAAAGTGCCTACCATGGGAGAGTTGATTGTTATGCCCTCTATTTTCTTCTCTGCCGGTTTCTCTTCTTTTTTTGAAGCGGCGGGAGCAGAAATCTGAACAGGCGCGTGCGGCGCCAGCGGAGGTGCGGAAACAATGCTGTGGGTAACAAGATTGTTAGAACCTTTCTTTAGTTTTATCTTTACGCCTTCTCTTTCAATCTCCAGCTCCGTAATTTCGTTGTCCTTAAGCAGCTCGATGAGTTCTTTTATCTCTTTTACATTCATAGTTCCCCCCGTAAGAAACGATTATCCGCCACCTGCGGTGGCGGACCTCGTCTGCCCAAATGGGCGAGACGGGCACTAATAGCAACCACGATTTTACTGATTGATAAATACTACTTGACTCTCTCGTAGTACTCGCCGGTGCGGGTGTCCACCCTGATAGCATCTCCGACATTTATGAAGAGCGGGACATTGACGCTGATACCTGTCTCAAGAACAGCAGATTTATTGCCTCCGGCAGCCGTATCTCCCTTTATTCCGGGGGGCGTTTCCGTAACAATAAGGTCCACTGTCGTAGGCAGGGTGACTCCGACAAACTCCCCGTTATGTATCTGCGCATATATTATAGTGTTCTCTTTCAGATAGCCGACCGCATCGCCGAGATCGGAAGCCTTTACAGGCTTCTGCTCATAAGTGGTCATATCCATAAAGACGAAATGATCTCCGTCCTTATAGAGATACTGCATGTCTTTCTGTTCAAGATCAGGAACATCGAGCTTCAAATAGGCGTCAAAGGTCTTGTCAATAGTCGTACCCAGCTTGACATTCTTCAATTTAACCTTTATTGAGGTCGGCCCCTTACCTGGCTTATGCCTGGCATAATCAACTACGACATATAAAGTGCCTTCAATTTCAAAATAAGTGCCCCGCCTGATATCACTTGCATCCATTGTTAAACCCATAACTACGCTCCTTCGTCGCGTTGATTAAACAGATTAGT
>JBAXDA010000296.1:0-2519 GCA_037141215.1 Candidatus Firestoneibacteriota bacterium
GGAGCCGGGTTTTACCAGACCGAGCAGGATTTTCATAAGAGTGGTCTTGCCCGCGCCGTTAAGCCCGAGGAGACCGTAGACCTCTTTCTTCCTGACGACCAGGGAAACGCCGCGCAGGGCTTCTGATTTTTTTAGGTTCCAGAAATGCCCGCTGACATAGGTCTTTTCCAGGTTCTTTGTCTCTATCGCATACATAAGCCCGCCGTTAAAAAATTATATTACTTTTTCAATATTATAAGCTTTAAGCTTTCCCGCGAGCGCGTCAGGAGCCACTCCGAGTTCTTTTGCCGTTTCAATCAGGTTACGCCCCTTCTCACTAAGAGCCCTGAGGAGCAGCATCTTTTCAAGGTTCCCGGCAGCCTTCGCCAGCTCTGCTTTCAAAATATCCCCCGTCCTCTCCGCGCTTCTCTGGTCAACCGCCACCTGTATATTCAAGGGAAGGTCAGTGAATTCAATTTCGTGCTCCGCTGAGACCATCGCGGAACTTATGACATTCTTTAGCTCTTTGAGGTTTCCGGGCCAGGAATACTTTTGCAGAAGCTCCTTTACCCTGGGAGAGAACCCCAGTATTAATTTGCCTGTTTCGGCGTTTAATTCCTTGAGCAGGAGTTCCATCAGAAAAAGCAGATCTTCCCTGCGTTCTCTTAGAGAAGGAAGTCTTATGCTAAATTCCGGAAAACCATCTAAGAGATCCTGAAAAGAGCCGTTATGATTAGGTTCTTCGAGTCCGGTATCCGCTCCCGCGATTAACCTTACATTCACTCCGGCAGAGACTCCCCCCGGGAGAATTATTTCTTTTTCTTTGAGCGCGCGCAGAAGTTTTTGCCGGACCGGGACAGGAAGTGTTTCTATGCCGTCAAGGAACAGCGTACCGCCTTCAGCCAGTTCAAGCTTGCCCTGCCGCTGCTTTTCTTCCCCCTGCTCCAAGCCGAAGAGTTCCGCCTCCGCGAGGCGCTCCGGCACGGCAGGACAGTTCAGCGAAACTAAAGGCCGGTCTTTCCGTGGGCTGTTATAATGGAGGGCGCGGGCTGTGAATTCTTTTTCCGTCCCGGGCTCGCCGGTTATGAGCACATTAATATTCTGCGGGGCGGCTTTTTTTATGAGCGCATGGATCTTTGTTATAGCCGGGCTGCTGCCCGTAGAAAGATGCAGTGCCGTCGCGGCATAATCCCCGCATTTCTTTTCAGCCATGCTTGTCTTGGCGGCCGGTTTTGAAAAGCGCAGCGCTTTCTCCAGCGCCTTCTCGAGTTTTTCCGGCAGGACCGGTTTTGTGAGAAAATCAGAGATGCCAAGCTTGATAGCTTCAAGGGCGAGAGGGAGAGTGCTGTAACCGGTAAGCATTATGACCGGGGTATTCATGCCTGCACGGCGCATCCTGCGCAGGGTCTCCAATCCGTCCATTTTTGACAGGCTGATGTCCAGGATCATTGCCTCGGGTTCTCCGGAGACGGCCTTAAGGAGAGCTTCTTCCCCGGTAAAGGCTTCCGTCGTTTCATAACCCTTGGGTTTAAGCGTATCCCGAAAGAACTTTATCACGAGCCCGCTTTCCTCGGCTATGAGTATTTTTCTTTCCGGCATATAATAATATTATAGCAAAACCGCTTTGTAATCAAGTGGAAATGTAATGCCGGAAATACGGCAGGCGCGAATATAATTATTTGCCCAAAAACGAGAGAGAAATCAAGATAGCAGTTTTAATCGCGTTAAAAAGATGATAAAATATGAAAAGTTAAAGAGGGTCAGCCCGTTTTACCCGTAAACTGTTTGAGCAAATTTTCAGCTGAGGAGTAGAAATGGAAATTGATCTGATAAAAGAAAGAGCCGAAAAGCTCGCCAAGATAAAGGAATCAGGGGTAAATCCCTATCCTTATAAATATGATGTAAAGGACCGGGCGAAAGAACTCAAAGAAAAATACTCCGGAATAGCCGTAGGCGAGCATGTGGAAAACATAGAGGTTTCGGTCGCAGGCCGGCTGATGACGATAAGAGACCACGGCAAATCCTGCTTTGCTAACTTAAAGGATTCGAGCGGCAGCATCCAGCTCTACATTAAAAAGGACCTTGTGGGCCTGGAGCAGTGGGAGCTTTTTACGAGGTTTGATATGGGGGATATCGCCGGAGCCAAGGGAGACATCTTTAAGACCAAGACCGGCGAAGTAACTGTAAGAGTAAAGAAAATTGAACTGCTTGCCAAGTCCATGCTTCCGCTTCCCGAGAAGTGGCACGGGCTTTCGGATGTGGAAACCAGGTACAGGCAGAGATACCTTGACCTTATTTCCAATCCTGAAGTGATGAATACCTTCCATACAAGAAGCTGTATAATAAAACAGATGCGCAATTTTCTGGACACGAAGGGTTTTCTTGAAGTTGAAACGCCCATGATGCATTCTATCCCTGGCGGGGCCGCGGCGAAACCCTTTAAAACCTTCCATAACGCGCTTGGCATCCCTCTATATATGAGAATAGCGCCGGAGCTCTTTTTGAAAAGGCTTCTCGTCGGAGGTTTTGAGAAGGTTTAC
>JBAXDA010000297.1:0-2494 GCA_037141215.1 Candidatus Firestoneibacteriota bacterium
CTTCTTATCCGAGAGTTCTTTCAAGACCTCATACTCCGGCCAGAACCTGATAACATGCGCGACCATAAACTTGACTTTCGCCTTCTTTACGGCAGCTATCATCTCGTCCGCTTCTTTAAGGTCAAGCGCCATGGGTTTCTCGCAAAGTATATGTTTGCCTGCTTTTGCGGCCTTTACAACGGCGTCTTTGTGCATATAGGTAGGCAGACAAACATCTATGACTTCTATCTCTTTATTTGCAAGCATTTTATCATAATTATCGTAAAATTGAATTGCCTCGGGATCAAAAGAAACCGGCTTTGTTTTTTCAACAGACAGATTCCCTCCGGTGGATTCACCTTTCACCGTTTTTCTCGCCTTATTTATGTCTATATCACAAAAAGCGATTACCTCAGAATCTTTGAGTTTGGAGTGTGAACCGTAATGCACTCCTCCGATAAAACCCGACCCTACTATTCCGACTTTTGGCATAAATTCCTCCTAAATTTTATTACGCTAATACTATTTTCTGCCCAAGATATAATCCATTGCTATTGAAGCCACTTCACACCTGGCCAGAGGGTGATGGTTGTAGTAAGGTATCAACTCAGCCGTCACCGGCCCGTCATAGCCTATTTCTTTCAACGCTTTCATAACTTCAGGCCAGTTAACATCTCCATCCAGCAGGTCAACAAAACCCAGGCCTCCACCGTTACCGGCCGCAAACTTAAAATCTTTGAAATGTATTTTCTTTATCCTGCTCCCGAGTATCTTTATCCACTGTTGAGGGTAGCCGAACGGTATGACATTGCCTACATCAAAATAAACCCCGATATATTTGCTCTTGAAGGAATCAACATAGGAGTTCATTTCCAGAGGGCTCATAATGAATCTGTTCCAAACATTCTCTATCGCAATGGAGACTTTGAATTTTTCCGCGGTGGGAAGAAGTTTCTTCAGGCATTCAACAGACCTGCTGTAAACATCATCATAGGAGTTAACTTCCGCAGCCGGATTAAAAAACACATCAACTGCTCCAGGAACCACAAGGATTGAATCAACCTTAAGCCAGGAAGCCAATTCAAGGTATTTTTCGGTAGCCTTTACCGCTTTATCCCTGTCTGACTGTTTTGAGGAGCCGAAATTATACCCCCAATAGATACCCGTGCAAAGGCTGACTACCTCTATCCCTGTCTTTTTCGCTTCCGCAAGCATACTCTCTGCCTGGGCTTTCGTGGTTTCCTGAGAAACCTCTCCTGAATCTGCAAAACAAAGCTCGATGGCTTCATACCCGAACTTCTTCGCCATAGAAAGCGCGTCGGAGACTTTCACTTTGCCGTCCAGCCCGCCCGGAAACATCCAATAGTTTATCGTTTTTTTCATATTACCTCCATTTCAATTTACCATTTAACAATTGACGATTGACAATTTAATGTATTTTGCTTAAAAATTTATTTCGACTGAACAACAACAAACACAAATTATTTTTATTAAAAATAACAATTTAGTTACTTACGGCCAGAAATCTCTCCAGTGCGGCGGCCACATACGCTCCATCGCCTACGGCAGTTGCCACCTGCCGGAGTTTTGTGTTACGCACATCTCCGACAGCGAAAACACCCGGCTCTGAGGTCTCCAGAGAATCATCAGTTATAATATTTCCCTTTTCATCCAATCTAAGAAAGTTTTTACAGAACGAGGTATTCGGCACGCTGCCTATAGCTTCAAACACGCCGTCTATTTTAACTTCTTTCAGAGAACCGTCTTTAACATTTTTCAGCGTTATGCTTTCCACTTTGCTGCTGCCGTCTATTTTATTTAAGACACTGTCTAAATGCAGCTTGATCTTCGGGTTGGTCTTTATTCTGTCTATCAAGGCCGGTGAGGCTCTGAACTCCTGCCTGCGATGGACAATATGCACTTCGCTCGCGAATCTTGTGAGGTAGACTGCTTCGTGAAGCGCAGAATTACCGCCGCCTATAACCGCAACTTTAAGCCCCTTATAGAAAGCTCCGTCACAGGTCGCGCACCAGGAAAGCCCCTTGCCGGTAAATCTGTCCTCTCCCTCAACTCCGAGTTTCTGAGGTTTGGTTCCGCTGGCAACTATCACAGCCTTACAAGTATAATCCGAACCTTGACTTTTTACGATGAATTTCCCGCCGTCTTTTTTTATCTCAAGCACTTCATCCTGGACTATCTCCGCGCCAAACCTTCTAGCCTGCGCCTCCATTTTTGTTGCTAACTCATAACCGTTCACTCCCTCGGGGAAACCCGGGTAATTTTCAAGTTTGTCAATCATAAGGGAAGTGCCGCCGACAAGGGCTTTTTCAATTATCAGAATGTCCAGTTTTCCCCTGGCAGCATAGATGGCCGCCGTTAAACCCGCGGGCCCTCCGCCTATTATTACTACATCATAATTTTTGATCGCCGTTTTCCTTGCCTTCATCCTCGTCAAGTATCTTGCGGATAGAGAGCTCCATTCGGTATTTATCAGCCTCTGCACGGGCCGACCGCA
>JBAXDA010000298.1:0-2490 GCA_037141215.1 Candidatus Firestoneibacteriota bacterium
TACCGCAAGAATGCAAACTCCGGTCCCTGTCTTAACCAAAGCTGCTTTACCAGGCAAAACTGCCGCCGCTCCGCCTATGCGGATTTCTGAGATTTCGCCTCTCGGATATCTTAAAGCCGCAGGCCCTTTCTGCTGCAGGGCAAGCGCAAGCATTTCCTTCATTTCGTATTCATCCGCCGGCGCCATAAGCATAATATTGGGAAGGTGCCTTAGATAAGAGATATCGAAGGTTCCCTGATGCGTCTCTCCGTCATCCCCCACAATACCTGCGCGGTCTATCGCAAAAACAACCGGAAGATTCTGCGTGCAGACATCATGAGCCACCTGGTCGTAAGATCTCTGCAAGAAGGAGGAATAAACGGCAAAAACCGGCTTTAACCCGTTAGCCGCCAATCCGGCAGCAAACGTCACGGCGTGTTCTTCCGCAATGCCTACATCAAAAAACCTGTCAGGGAATTCTTCTCTAAAAGCGTCAAGGCCGGTTCCCGAGGACATAGCAGCGGTTATAGCCACTACCTTTTTATCTGTCCTGGCAAGTTTCAAGATTGCTTCGCCGAAGGCTTTTGTGAAGCTCTTCTTTGAGCCCGAATTCGCCTCGCCGCTCTCTACCTCAAAAGCAGGAGTCCCGTGAAAGCCGGTTGGATTCTTCTCGGCGTGTTCGTAACCCTTTCCTTTCTTAGTGACTATATGAAGCAGTACGGGTTCATTAAACCGTTTAATGCTCCGCATTGTCTCTACAAGTTGTTTTATATTATGCCCGTCGACAGGGCCGAAGTATCTGAACCCGAATTCCTCAAACATAATGCCATGGGATATAATACCTTTTATGCCTTCTTCTATAACTCTTCCGACCCTTACCAGCGGAACACCCATAAATTCGGATTGCTTCAGTATCCTTTTTATTTTTTCTTTCGCATTCAAGTAAAAATCACCCGTGCCTATTTTACCCAGATAGTTGGCGATAGCTCCAACATTCGGAGAAATAGACATTTCATTGTCATTGAGTATAACGATAAGATCTTTCTTGAGATGCCCGGCGTTATTTATGGCTTCCAGGGACATGCCGTTTGACAGGCTCGCGTCACCCGTCACGGCTATCACTTTATAATTCTGTTTGTTCAGATCCCTGGCACAAGCTATTCCCAGGGCGGCTGAAATGGAAGTGCCGGAATGTCCGGTATCAAAGGAATCAAAGATGCTCTCCGCTCTTTTAGGAAAGCCGCTTAAACCTCCGTGTTGCCTAAGAGTGGGAAACAAATCCTTCCGCCCCGTGAGAATCTTATGGATATAAGCCTGATGTCCGACATCCCAGACTATTCTGTCCTCGGGAGTATTGAAGGCGTAATGAAGCGCAATGGTAAGCTCAACCACTCCCAGATTTGAAGCCAGGTGCCCGCCGGTCTTCGCAACCACATTAACGACATATTCGCGCAGCTCTTCGCTCAAAGCCCCCAGAGCCTCATAACTCAGTTTTCTTAGATCTTCCGGATATTTAATGTTCTCTAAAACTCCCATTAGGACTCCCTTTCAATAACAAAATCAACCAGGCTCTTCAGGCTGTCTGCCTTCTTGCCAAATATTCTCACCGCTTCCTTCGCTTTACCGCTTAGTTCTGCAACCTGCCGTTTGCTTTCCTCCAGGCCAAACAAAGCGGGATAGGTCATTTTTTTTCTCGCTTCGTCACTGCCCACGCTTTTCCCGAGTTTTTTGGCATCTCCTGTAACATTCAGAATGTCATCTACTATTTGGAATATCAAGCCCAGATATCCGCCGTATTTCCTCAGGGCTTCGAATTCTTTTTTCTTGGCGCCCAACAATATCGCGGAAGCAAGCAAAGGAGCTCTAATAAGAGCGCCTGTTTTATGTGTGTGAATATACTGTAGTACCGGAAGAGTAGGTTCCTTGTTCTCCGACAAAATATCTACAATCTGTCCGCCTATCATTCCTGCCGTCCCGGAAGCCTGAGCCAACAGCTCAAGCGCCTTGACTGCATTCACCGGTTTTATCCCTTTTTCATAAGCGTTTCTGGCGGCAAGCTCAAAAGCAAAAGTTAAGAGAGCATCCCCCGCGAGTACAGCAACGGCTTCGCCAAATACTTTGTGATTGGTAGGTTTTCCTCTCCTCAGATCGTCATCATCCATACACGGCAGATCATCATGAATAAGCGAATAAGTGTGTATAAGCTCAAAGGCGCAGGCTATCGGAAGGACTTTTTTAGGCTCTGAACCGAGAGTTTCTGCCGCCAGTATAGCCAGTATTGGCCTTATTCTTTTCCCGCCAGCAAAAACAGAATACCTCATCGATTTATGCACTTCAAATGGGTACATACTCTCTTTGGGGAGGTATTTATTCAGCGCGGAATCAACCAGCTTAGCGCGCGATTTAAGATAGCTACTAATATTCATAATCTCCATGTCTTCTCATTTCTGTCGTTTTATTGACGACTTAGCCATTGCGCAAAGCGCTACATTAAATCGTCAATCGTTAATC
>JBAXDA010000299.1:0-2455 GCA_037141215.1 Candidatus Firestoneibacteriota bacterium
AGCGTTTGCAGATTTCTCGCTAATATTGATAAACCTACGCATCGCTTCAGTCCATATATTCCATGATCATAACATTTGTCCAGTCCGCTATGATTTAATCCGTTTATTGATGATTCTACCGCTGAATGTTTCCTGCGTAGTTTTATAAATTCTTCCGCGCTTTCTTCCGTTATTTCCGCTTTATTTAATTTTCCTTTTTTGGGCATTACTAATGTTGGAAATAGTTTTTTTAGCGTTTCATGATTTTTTGGCGACCAGAAGCCCTTATCAAAACTACTTGATTTTAATGCCGGATATTTCCCTTTTGCTCGCTCCGCTAACGGTACCGCTACATCTACGTCGTTGGTTTTTTCCATGACTTCGTATTCCAAAATATATCCATATTGGTCTTTCATTATTGATACCGGTACACCAAATTCAACTGGTACCCCTGCTTTGCCTTTGCTTATCCATTGTGTATGTGGCTCGAATATTGAAAATATTTTTTCCGAATGTGGTATTGTTTCTCCCTGAAATACTCGCCTTTCTATTTGGTCTATCTCTTTCTCCGCGTAGTTTATATATTTTTCTATTTCCATTATCCGTACCAGCAATACAGGACTTATCGCAACTTTTTTTTCGATTATGCGTAATGTCTTTTTTACCTTTGTCAGTAATTCTCCCGTTCGATCTACATATACTCTGTACGCTTTTTGTACTTTTTCATCTGTTAGTGGCTTGTTCCGTTTGATATTTTGTATTTTCCGTAATCCATTCTTTATTGTATGGATATTATGTACGCTTTGACGCCAGCCTCCTATTTTATATTCCGAGCATATTTCCGCTGTCAGACTTATTGCTTTTCTCATGCTATCGTAAAGCAAACTTATATCTGTTGGAAAATGTACGTCTGTTTCTAATACAAAAGAATCAACTGAGCCATGCAATTCTGCTTTTTTTTTACCGCCAAGTAGATTATGTCCTGTTTTCACTACTATCTCGTTCAGCTTATCTAATAATTCGGGCGTTAATAATGTTACGTTATCTTTCACTGTCTGCAACTCGTAATAATATCTATCATCCCATTCCAGTTTGTCATGTCCCAGCAACTCTCGAATCATCATATCGTAGTTTGCCGCATGTAGCAATTTATCATAATCCCATGAGCATGACTGACGGATTACTCCTAATACCAATATCTTCCATAGTTCCATACCCGGTCTGCCTGTTTTCTTTGATACTTTTGGCAATATATTTTCTTTCAATAATTTAAATACTTCTTTTCGTATTTCTATATTTACATATATGTATTGAAGTCCTTTTACCGTTTTATCTATTTCATCTCTTGATTTTGGATCTGTTTTGATTTGGCTTATATCAACTTTGCCAAATGTCATATCAGGGTACTTCTCTGAAGCCGCTTCGAAAATTGGTCCAAACATTCGGCACGGGCCACACCACGCAGCCCAGAAGTCGACAAAAACAATGCCGTCTTTTATTACTTCTTTTTCAAATGATTCGTTTGTTAAGTTTAAAGTAGACATACCCCCTAGGGTATCACAGAAATTGCAGTTGGATTTTAGCAAGCTCTCTGTATCTTGCCTCACAGCACTGGCACTCATTCACAATGCTCTCTAATCTCTTTATTTGATTTCACATTGATACCTCAGGGGTGAAGCCTAATTTGAATTTATAAGGGCGCTCCTTATCTCTAGATAATCTAGAGCACTTATTGAGGAAAATAATCATGAAGAAGACAGCTTTAGGGATGGTATTAGTTCTTGGTTTATCAGTTGGACTTACAACTCAATCTTCGGCAGCAACTGTAAAACTGACTTCAGCACAACAGGCTCAAATTAAGTACCTTGTTGAGGAAGAGAAACTAGCTAGAGATGTGTACACATACTTGCTTGGCACATCAGGCAGCCAAAAATTTAGAAATATTGCTCAAGCAGAACAGACACACATGAACCTGGTCTCTGGCGTATTGAAGACATACGGCGTGGTCGATCCCAGTCTTGGTGAAAAGGCTGGAGTATTTCAGAACACTGCCCTTGCTGCCCTCTATAAGAAGCTGACCGCTAGCGGAAGGGTGGATTATGTTGGTGCTTTGGCTGCAGGTGTAGCAATTGAAAAATTAGATATCGCAGACTTGAAAACCGATATTAAGACTGAGACGGCATCAGATGTACTTTGGATGCTGAATACTTTGCTCCAAGGTTCAGAAAAGCATCTCGTAGCTTTTACACGTTAACAGGTTTGAGTCCAAGGGACCGCACACCTAAATACGCCACTGGAATTGCTGCAAAGAAGCAAAGCCATCCGTAACCCAAAGTTCCGATGATCACGCCTGCTCTGGCGCCACCGCCTGCTCCTGAGAGATTCATAACGAGATCACTCGCCCCTTGCGAGGATGGTCGCAAATGACTCTCCATGGATTCAGATAATTGGGCCGACCCCGCAATGAGTGTGCAAG
>JBAXDA010000300.1:0-2444 GCA_037141215.1 Candidatus Firestoneibacteriota bacterium
TACGAACATTTTTTGGCAGATATCTGTAAAATATTCTAGAATACTAAATCTCCGGAGCGAAAAATGAAGAGGATAAAAAGGCTTAGTCTTTTTGCCAAACCCACCAGGATAGACTTTTTGGAACGCTTGACAAAACATTTAGGCGGGCCTGAAATATATATCAAGCGGGATGACCTGATAGGCGTAGCGCTTGGCGGCAATAAGGTGAGAAAACTTGAATATCTGCTTGCCGATGCGCTGGAAAAAAAAGCGGATGTTATATTTACTACGGGCGGGCCCCAATCAAACCACGCGAGGATTACTGCCGGGATTTGCGCGGAGCTGGGGCTAAAATGCGTCCTGGTGCTTGGGGGGGCGGGAAAATACGCCTACGAGGGGAATCTGCTGCTGGATAAAATATTCGGAGCGGAGATAGTAATGGCGGGAACAAGGGATTTCACCAAGGTGCCTGAAATTATGGAGGCGCACGCGGAAGAATACAGAAAAAAAGGGCGGCACCCCTATATAATCCCTTTAGGCGGCGCGAACGGGACAGGCGCGCTCGGCTATTATGAAGCTTTTGTTGAACTGCAGGCTCAGAGCAGAGCGGCGAAGAAATATTTTGACCGCATAGTAATTGCCGATGGTTCCGGCGGCACGCATGCCGGATTGGAAGCCGGGAAATTCAGCTGCGGCTCGGATATTGAGATAATAGGCATAAGCGTGCTCTTTAAGAAAGCAAAAATAGTTAACGAGGTTTACAAAGACCTGGGGGAAGCGCTGAAAATTCTAAACTGCGCCGGTCCTCACAGCACCGGGATAACTGTCTATGACGAATATCTCGGCCCGGGCTACGCAATTCCGTCTCCGCTTACCCTGGAAGCCATTAAGACTGTCGGCAGGCTGGAGGGAATTGTCCTTGATCCTGTTTATACCGGGAAAGCCTTTGGCGGGCTTATGGACCTTATAGAGAAAAAGAAAATCAATAAAAGAGAGAAAATTCTCTTCATACATACCGGGGGCTACCCTGGTATGGTAAATATGAAAGAAGAACATATAAAAAGGCTGATTAGTTAGAGTTTTTGAGCCAAGAACCCCGGAAAAAGACTCGTTTACTTGTAGAATGCTTGTGCTATAATACAAAAATATTATTTATTGGAACGCAATAGGAGGTTTTAATGACGGGTTCTGAGCATTTAAAGGAAAAAGATTCTTCCGGTTTGCTTGCAAAAGAGCACACCATAGCCAAAGCGGGTTTCAACCGCTGGCTGGTTCCCCCCGCGGCGCTTGCGATACATTTGTGCATTGGCATGGCGTACGGCTTCTCGGTCTTCTGGCTCCCCCTTTCAAAAGCAATCGGGATTACAAAACCCGTCGCCTGTCCTCCGGGCGCGGGACTGCTGAACGCTCTGTTCACAACTACCTGCGACTGGAAAATTAGCGAGCTTGGCTGGATGTACACCCTTTTCTTTCTCCTGCTCGGTTCCTCAGCGGCAATCTGGGGCGGTTGGCTGGAAAAAGTCGGGCCCCGCAGAGCGGGATTTACCGCTGCGATGTGCTGGGGCGGCGGGCTCTTAATCTCGGCGGTAGGGGTTTATAATCATCAACTCTGGATGCTCTGGCTGGGTTCCGGATTCATCGGCGGGATAGGACTGGGTTTAGGCTACATTTCTCCGGTCTCTACTCTCATCAAATGGTTCCCTGACCGCCGCGGCATGGCGACGGGTATGGCCATAATGGGTTTCGGCGGAGGGGCAATGATAGGCGCGCCCCTGGCGAACTGGCTTATGGAATATTTCCGTACACCTGAAAGCGTCGGCGTTTGGCAGACCTTTGCCGTTATGGGAATTATATATTTTATCGCGATGACTTGCGGCGCGTTCGGTTACCGCATCCCGCCTCCGGGCTGGAAACTTGAAGGCTGGGCGCCTCCGAAGAACAGGCACGCGTTGATCTCCGACAACAATGTACATTTAAAGAACGCCCACAAGACCCCGCAATTCTGGCTGATCTGGGCGGTCTTATGCCTGAATGTTAGCGCAGGTATAGGCGTTATCGGCATGGCTTCTCCGATGCTGCAGGAAATATTTGGCGGCAACCTGCTCGGTCTGCCGCAGCTGGGTTTTACCGAACTGAATGAAGCTCAGAAAATAGCGATAGCCGCGCTGGCCGCGGGATTTGCCGGCTTGCTCTCGCTCTTTAATATCGGCGGACGGTTTGTTTGGGCTTCGCTCTCCGATAAACTCGGTAGAAAAAATACTTACTTTGTGTTTTTTGCTCTGGGCATCGCAATGTACTCTCTTTCACCCTGGGCGGCTCACTCGGGCCATCAGGCGCTCTTCATAGGTTTCTTCTGCATTATTCTTTCCATGTACGGCGGCGGTTTTGCGACAATCCCCGCCTACCTTGCTGATATGTTCGGCACCCGTTTTGTCGGAGCGATACACGGGAGGCTGCTTACCGCC
>JBAXDA010000301.1:0-2422 GCA_037141215.1 Candidatus Firestoneibacteriota bacterium
GCCAGCACAGGCAGTATGACCGCCTGCGGATGCGCGGAACCTGAAGCCACAAGGATTGTTATTACAGAGAAAGGTATTAATTGGATACTCGCAGTATTGATAACGATAAACATCATCATATCATCGGAGATGGTGTCTTTTTTTCTGTTCAGAGATTGAAGTTCTTTCATCGCCCTTATGCCTATCGGAGTAGCCGCGTTGCCGAGGCCAAACATATTGGCAAGGAAATTAAGAGTGATGGAGGAGGTAACGGGATGATCCTTGGGTACATTCTTGAAGAAGATTCTGACCAGAGGCCTGAAGGCGCCTGAAATCTTATGGATAAAACCTAGGTCTTCAAGTATTTTTGTGAGCCCCATCCAGATGGCAAGCCCCGGGAGAATAATTAAAGCGCCCACACGGACTGCGGAGATCACGCCTTCAACCATAGCGCTGATGAACTGGTCTGTCCTGCCGTTCAGGATTGAAAATATTATGCTTATTAATATTAAAGCTGCCCAGATATAGTTCATTTGAGTGTCAGGGCTCCCCGGGCGGTGTCAAGCTCCGCCTTCGCGCCTACCGGAAGCGTTAATTTGTTTTTGACATGGCCGATATTGCCGCAGTACATAACCGGAAATTTTATTTTAAGCTGGCTTGAAATAATTTTGTAAACCTCGGCGGGTTTTATGCCCTTGAAATTTCCGAGCAAAAGGCCTTTTATGTTTTTGAATTTGCCCGCGATTATCCATTGGCTGAGATATCTGTCGACCTCGTAAAGTTTTTCATCGACTTCTTCGAGGAAGAGAATGCAATTTTCGGTTTTTAATTCCCATTTTGTGCCAAACAGTGAGGAGAGAGTCATAAGGTTCCCGCCTTTGAGAATTCCTTCTGCCCTTCCGCTCTTGAAAACTTTTACGGGAGAAGAGTAAAGCAGCTCTTTCTTCGGGAATCCGTAAGCTGCGTTGACAAAAGACCTGATGGTCAGTTTTGAGGGCTTTTCCAGACTTATCACCATTGGGGCGTGGAGTGTTACCAGTCCCGTCCGTTCATAGATGGAGTTAAGCAGGGTGCTCAGGTCGCTGAAACCCGCGAACATTTTCTTATTCTTCTTAATGAGGGCGTAGTCTATATATGGAAGGATCCTGAGAGAGCTGGAACCCCCGCGCTGGGCAAGAATAAAGTTTATCTTTTTATCCCTGAAGGCCCTGTGGATTTCTTCTGCTTTGGCCTTGTCCGAAGGCAGTTTCTCCGGGAACGCCGGGTTTGCAATGCCGAACCCGAGGTTCTTAAGCGTTTTTAAGCCTGCGGAAAAACTCTTTTCACTTTTCATCAGCCAGCTGGGAGTAATTATGTAGGTATTTTTGAGGGACATAAAGTTATTATAGCAGAAGGGAAAAGGGAATTACAGAGGGAAACTGCAAGGTGAGGGCTGTTGAGAAGCAGCTCTAAAAGCTCGAGGCTTTCCCCTGGTTAGCGCTTTGCTTATTCCTTCACCTGTATTCCACCGTAAGTGGTTTTCTGCGGGGTATCAGTTTATATTCCACTGCTGGATAACCAAAGAGCAGAGCGTAATTTGGAATATGATCTTCCGGGAGTTTGAGTTCTTTGAGAAGCGGTTCCCATTGCTTAAGCGCCATAACGAAAAACCCCGCCCAGCAGGTTCCGAGTCCGTGCGCCTTGCAGAGCAGTTCAAAATGGGAAAGCGCAATGACTGCGTCCGTCTGACCGCTGCCGTTCAGTTTGTGGGAATAGGCAATTGCGAGATGAGGGGCGTTCCAACAGAACAGGTCTCTGCCCCGCGCGGCTGCGGCAAGAAACTCTTCCGCAGGAAATTTGAGCGCGGCATCCGGCCCTGCTTTGGCAAGTTCTTTCATCCAGTCAAGGCAGAGACCTGTCAGAAGTTTTACCTGACCCGGGCTGTGAATGATAAGCCATTTCACGCCCTGCCTATTGCCCCCTGTCGGAGAGTAACGCACGCCTTCCATAATATTTTTGAGGGTTTCTTCGGGAACCGGGGATTTCTTGAAACGTCTTATAGACCTTCTTGGTTTCAGGAAGGCGGTGAGCTTTTCCGGAGGAATCTTCCCGTCAAGCATTGCTGAAGAAGACTTCTCGCCGGTGCGGAACTGAAGCGTAAGAGCTTCTTTGGGGCAGACGGCCTCGCAATGCCCGCACCTGATACAGGCTGTCTTCTTTGCTTCTGAGATTTCCGGAAAACCGTTACCGTCTGTTGAGATTGCGGCAGCAGGGCATTCAAGAATGCAGGTCCCGCATTTGTCGCACTTTGTTGGTTCAATCAGGATTTTGCTCATTTTAACCGTCCTTTTGTGGGAAATGATTAAAGAAGATTAGGGTGAAGAGATTAAGAAGATTAGAAGCGCTTACCTCTATTAGCTGTTTCAATTCTATTCAAAGAGAGGGTTAAAGTCAATCAAAACAC
>JBAXDA010000302.1:0-2407 GCA_037141215.1 Candidatus Firestoneibacteriota bacterium
GCAGCAGTCCTCGTGGCGATTGAATAATCGGTGGCATACTCCCCTGTAAACCTGTAAATAAGATAATCCGGGAGGCAGAGCCATTTGGCCGACCGTTTAAAAGCAGCTTTCTCATGCTTCTTGAGCCAGAGTATCTTAGTGGCAGAATAAATAGGGGTCAGGAATATCCCGGTAGTTTTGAAAATATTAAACTTTCCAAGCTTTTCTTCCAGCCACTCTTTTTCCTTCAAGCTGCGGCTGTCATACCAGGGTATAATGTCCGTGACAGGATTCCCGCAAGAGTCAACCAGCAGTCCTGCTTCCCCCATAGAGGCAAAACCTACGGCACTAATATCTTCCGGGGTTCTGATCTGTTTGACCACCTGCCTGGTCAGGGAACAGACGCTTTTCCAAAGGCCCTCAGGGTCATAATAATGCCTGCCGCTGCCGTCTGTCTTTGTCTGTGTCGGCAGTTTTGCAGAAGCTACAAGCTTTCCTTTATAGTCGTAAAGGTTTGCTTTCCAGTTGGTAGTTCCTGTGTCTATACCGAGTAAATACATAAACCCTCGTGTTTAACGTTAATAATATTCGTTACGTTTAAGGACTCTACATTAAGAACCTTACAAACTTTAAGAACTTCTACCAATAAGATATCGCATTCTTTCCCATCGTATCGCAGTTAAAGCATATTTTTGCATCAGAATAATCGCCCTTCTCAAGCTGCTTAACTCCCAGCTCCCTCTTTTTCTGCAGAATCTCTTTCACGGAAGATTTGCTGATATCTCCGATTATTACCGCGCCGTCGTAATCGCGGCAGCAAAGGATTACACGCCCGTCCCAGGTGAAATCAAGGGAATCCCACATCCCCCGGCAGGGCCACATCTTCTTCTTAAAATCGTATTTCCAGGGGCTCTTCTGGTCCATATTCCCCGACCAATTCTCCGGAATAGGCTTCAATATCTCGTCTGCTTTGCCTTTCCAGTATTCATTGAATTTCCTGACTTCATCTTTATTCTTCTCCAACCTGACACAGGAAAGTACTATTTTCGGTTTCAGCACTTGAGCAAGAGAGCCTTCCCTGCCGGACTCAAACCTCCGCTTTCGTTCCTTAATAAGCAGGAGGGTATTCTCCAGGGACTTTTCATAAGGCAGCTTCATAACCTGCTCGTAGATTTCCTTAGTTATTCCGTTGAAGCTTATTACTATTTCATCCAGGCCTGACTCAAATACTTTATGCACTCTGTTTTTGTCCAGCAGAGAAGCGTTTGAAAAAAGCTTTACAAAGAAAGGCCCCTTTGATTTGACATAGGCTATCCTCTCTAAAATATTCTTATCCGCAAACGGCTCGCCGAAACCTGAAAGAACAAATTCTTTGACCTCAATGCCGCTCTCAACAACGCTATCCACTATCTTTTTGAAAACCTCTTCCTTCATGGTTCCCACTGCCCTCTTCATTTTTGAATGCGGACACATAAGACAGTCGGCATTACAGGCATTGGTCGTCTCAATGTTAATATAGATACCGCCTGCCTCAATTTTGGCGATCTCTTTCCTGATGCGTTTAGCATAGAAATTATTATACAACCCCGTATTCACAAAACAACTGAAAGGTTTATGCGAAATCAACTTGGACATTGTTCTCCCTGTGTTTTAGATTTCAGTCTTTATTCTTTTCAAGAACACTCAGCAAGTTTGCCCTGGAGAAACTACCTTTGCTGTACTTTTTTACTTCTTCTTTCTTTAGCTCAAGGCCTGCCTGCTGCATAATTCCTCGGTAACCTTCCATTACATGGGGCCCCAGCCAGTCTTTAGCATGCGTTACCTCGTTGTAGCCGTTCAGCAGTACCAACCTGCCTCCGGGCTTTAGCCACGAGGCCCATTTTGAAAGTTCTTTCTCCATATGCTCCCAGGAATGCTCCTGTCCGAGATAATAGGCCATGTCCACTGCAACTATAAGGTCAAACGCTTTACCTGGTCTAAACTCCACGACATTGGCGCGTTCAAAAGAAACATTCCCGCCTCCGCGCTTCTCTTTGGCTCTTTTAATTGCTGTTGAGGAAATATCAACTCCCAGCACCCTGCCGCAATAAGGCGCGAGCAGGACTGTCATCAACCCTTCAGCGCAGCCGAGCTCCAAGGCCTCGGCATGAAGCCGGTCTTTCACGCAGTCTAGCACCCAGCCGAACTTCACCGACTCGTATTCGTTTGTCAGGGCCAGGTAAGGGTCTTCCTTGTAGAATAGTTTATCAAAGTATTTTTTCCTGTGGATGTAGTGTATCTTTAGCTGTATATTCGTTAATATTTTCATAACAATATTCATATTTTCCTCAAATTCATTTTTTATTTTTTTTCTGCCGCTTTTTTCTGCCTAAAGGTTTTGTGCTTAATCCGAACCTGTATTATTTTAATGGTAATAAAATATGCCCCG
>JBAXDA010000303.1:0-2398 GCA_037141215.1 Candidatus Firestoneibacteriota bacterium
AAGAAAGCAAAAGCAGCGGCAGGTGCCGTCATGGAAGAAGTGAGAAAGGCCGTATTTGGCAAGGACTATGTGTAATAAAGCAATAACTAATTGCTAATAGCTAATAGCTAATAGCTAATAACTAATAGCTGATTAAAGAAAAGGATACCCGCAGATGTACAATGTAGTCTCTAAAACATACGAAGGGCCTTTCGATATCCTGCTTGATTTTGCCAAGGATGACGAAATTGATGTTGCCGGTATAGCGGTATTGGATATAGTAGAAAATTCTGTTATCCGGAATGTTGACGAAGGCAGCGAGTTTATCGTTGACGCGGCCAATCTCCTATATATGAAATCTGTTGCTCTGCTTCCGAAAGAAGAAGAGAAAGTGGAAACGCAGGAAGAGGTGGACGCGCAGAAACTGCTGGAGCTTTACAATAAGATGAAAGAAGTTGCCGGAGATCTTGAGCGGAAAGAGCTCAGGCAGAAAGATGTGTTCTATCGTGATGCTGACAGGAGAACTGATTTTGCCGAGGAAGAGTTCAAAGAGGCCACCCTTTACGACCTGCTGCTGGCCTTTAAGAGCGTTCTTGCCTATCTCCCCAAAGAGGAAATCCTGAACATTTCCAGGGAAGGTATCACCGTGAGGCAGAAGATAAACGAGCTTATAGATTATCTTGAAGTCAACACGCAGATAGCTTTTATTCAGTTCCTTAAAGACCAGAAGACGCGGGAACATATTATAACAGCGTTTCTTGCCATTCTGGAGATGATAAAACTCGGTCTGATTTTGTGTAGACATAATGTTGCCAATAATGATATATTCATTACTAGGAAAGCATAAATGGACCTTTTGTTCGCTAAGTCAATAATAGAGTGTCTCCTCTTCGTAAGCGATACGCCTGTTGAAGTGAAAAGCATAAAGCAGGTTCTTGAAGAGCTGGACGAGAGAGAGATAAGGAAGATCCTTACGGAACTTCAAATGGACTATGAGACCCAGGGGCGCCCTCTCTGCATAACCGAGGTCGCTGAAGGGTTTTCCATTGTGACCAGAGAGCAGTATGCGCCGTTTATCAAGAAACTTTTCAAAGCCAAGGTCACGCACAGGCTCTCAAAAGCTGCCCTTGAAACTCTGGCTATAGTGGCTTGCAAACAGCCGCTTACAAAACTTGAGATTGAGAGCCTCCGGGGAGTCAGCGCGGACGGGGTTTTGGACACGCTTTATGAAAGAAAACTGATCCGTATCGTAGGCCGCAAGGAAGTCATAGGCAGGCCTCTGCTCTACGGCACGACAAAAGATTTTCTGCAGTATTTTGGGCTCAAAGATCTTACTGAACTGCCTAAATTGGAAGAGGTTAATCAGATACTGGGGAGTCAGACATGGCAGACGAAGAATGGCAGGAACGAAGAAAAAATAAAAGAGCAAAACTCTCAGGCCCCGTTACTTTAACTGACAAAGAAACAGGGAAAATAATTAATTGCACGATGGGAAGCCTGAGCAGCAGCGGCCTTGCCGTTATCCTTGATTCGTTCCTCCCGCTTGGCAAGCACGCCGGCGTGGACTTTAAGATTGGAGACAGCCTGGACTTTAAGAACATTTCCGCAAAAGTCATCCGTATAAGGGACTTAGAGGATAAATTTGTAGTGGGGCTTGAATTTGTTGATATTTCTAAAGATGATGTTTCGCGGATAAAGGAACTTATCCAGTCAATATTCTTCGTTAAAGAAATCAAACTTTTTGCCAATATCACCCATGACGAAGCTTTGTATCTAAAAACAGTCGGCTCCGAGAAAGAGTACAAGGAAGGAGAAGTGCTCTTCACTGAAGGGGAAGATGGCGACGCTTTTTACGCCGTTATCTCGGGAAAAGTCAGGATAACAAAAAAATCCCAGATTGAGGGCGGCAATGAAGAAATACTGGCGCTGATCAGGGAGAATGAATTTTTCGGCGAGATGGCTCTCTTTGACGAAGGAGAGAGGACCGCTAACGCACAGGCCCACTCAGACAGCAGGCTTTTTGTAGTGACAGCGGAGAATTTTAATGAAATCATAAAAAATAACCATATTCTCGCCATAAAGATATTAGTAGGGTTCATACGGACGCTTTCCCGCAGGTTAAAAAACATGAACCAGGAAATGGTAGACCTGCTTTTCAGCGATTCGGTTATCAAAGATATGAACCAGGGCGGAAATACTTGAGCTTAAAGAAAATAAGGAATAAAATAGACGGTATTGACGGGCGCCTTCTGAGTTTGCTAAATGAACGGGCTGAACTTGCCTTGCAAGTAAAAAACCTCAAAACCGGCGGCAGCAGCGATGTTTATGTTCCTGACAGGGAAGCCGAAGTGTTGGGGGCGGTGCTTAAAAGGAATAAAGGGCCTTTCCCTTCGGAATCCGTTAAGGCCATCTATGGTGA
>JBAXDA010000304.1:0-2392 GCA_037141215.1 Candidatus Firestoneibacteriota bacterium
GATCCTGCTAAAAGAACCGTCCCTGAAAGGCTATAATTTTCCTGATCCAAAAGCCGCCTGGAGATACGAGGGATTTAATAAAGAATTGGGTTTAAACAAAGATCTTTTCTGTCTCTGTGATATAGGGTTTTCTCTCTTTGAACGAGCCTGGACACTGCGAGGAATGGAGAACTTGCTCTGCGATATGTATGAGAATCAGGAATTCGTCAATGTTCTTCTCGATGCGATAACAGAATTTAATCTCACAATTATAGATGAGAGCGTAAAATACCCTATAGATGGAATGAGGTTTGGCGACGATTGGGGACAGCAAGCAGGGCTTATTATGGGGCCTGAGTTGTGGAGAAAATTTATTAAACCCAGAATAAAGAAGATGTATGCCAGGGTAAAATCACACGGATTGAAAGTATTTATTCATTCCTGCGGCGATGTTGAGGAAATATTTCCTGATCTTATAGAAGTCGGACTCGATGTTTTTAACCCTTTTCAGCCGGAAGCCTATGATATATTTAAGATAAAAAAGCTTTACGGCGACAAGCTTTCTTTCTACGGGGGTATGAGCACTCAGAAGATACTGCCTTTCGGGACTCCGGAAGCGGTAAAGATAGAGACCGTTAGGCTACTAAAGGAAATAGGAAATAACGGGGGGTACATTTTTTCGCCCGCCCATGCAACTCCGGGAGATGTGCCCGTAGAGAATATGACAGCGATGATAGAAGTACTGCAAAATCAGGAGAAATACAGATAAAATGGCAAAAAAGAAAAGCGGCGGGAATAACTTTCAATTAACACTGCTTATCCTTGCGATAGTAGTTATCTTCATACTGGTGGCACAGCTACAAGAAAAGGACAAAAAGATAAATCTCTTAACCGGCAGAACGCCGACAGCAGAGAAACGCGGCGAAAACACATCAAAGAGCGGGAAGCCAATTGCAGACAAGGAGAAGATCAAGAAAATTGCTGAGACTAATCTGGAAAAACTTGTAGGCAGGGAGAAAAAATCCGGCGAGAATTGGTTTATTGATGAGATAAGGTTCCTTAATGATGATCTTGTTAGAATATCCTACGAAGACGGACATACTGTCAATAATATAACCTTTAAAATAGTTGATCAGAATGATTGTGGAACCTGGCTAAAACAATAGAAGGCACCTAAAGAAGGCGGAAGGATGAGAATGAGACCACCCCCATCCAAACATAAAGATAGCAAGAGTAAAAGTCTTCTTTACTCGGCGCTTTCCGGAGCCGTTCAAAGTCTAAAGGCTGAGAGCGGGGCTGTAATGCTTATTGATGAAAAGACAGGTGAACTATACACCAAAGAAGCCTTTTCAATCAGCACCCCAATTATCAATGTCCCCGGTAGAATCTCAAAGAAGAACGCCTTGGGTAAACACAATGCGTCGTTTTATGCTGCTAAACACGGTAAACTTCTTTTAATAAACGATATAAAAACCTTTAAGCTGGAAAACCCGAAATTCTATTGTTCTATTAATCCAAAGTTATTTAAAACTACTATCATTCCCCCTATTATGGAAGGGAATAAGACTATCGCAGTTTTGAACCTCTACAATAAGCTGGGGAACTGCAAATTCACCAAAGAGGATTGTATTCATGCGAAGAGGCTGGCAGATCACTGCGGCGCGGCTTTAAAGCTGGAGAAGAAGAATTTTGTTTTAAAAACTATGAACGAAATCACAAAAGAGATACATCAGACTAACGACATGCATAAAGTATTTAGAATGATTGTTGAGAAAGGAAAAAAAATATTAAACTGCAACAATGTATCGGTTATGATGGTTGAAGAAGGCATGCTTGTCGTTAAAGAAAGCTCTGACATTAAACTGCTGGGGCAGAAGAGGGAAGCGGGAGCGGGGTTATCCGGTTGGGTCTGGAAAACAGGGGAACCTGTACTGATGAAAAAGACAGAGGATGCTTCTCTCTTTAAATTCAAGACTCTAAACAAACCGGGATCATTTATTGTGGCACCTTTAACCCTAAAGTACGACAACCCTCTGGCGCTTAATGTCTCCTCCAAAGAGGCGATGACAATAGGCGTACTTAATTTTTCTGACCGGTCAGACAGTCTTTCCTTTAATGAAGACGACTTGGAAATTATTGTTAATTTTGCCAATCTTGCCGCAATCGCCTTAGAAAAGGTAAAGTTTTACATGGAAGTAAAGAAGGCGTACCTAAGCACCGTTGAAGCTCTTGCCGCAGCAATCGACGCAAAAGACAAATCTTCCTTTAGTCATCTCAAAAGAGTTGTCAGATTTTCACTGGCAATTGCCGACAGACTGGGGCTATCTTCAAAAGACAAGGAAAGCATTCATTTCGCAGCGCTGCTTCATGATGTCGGTAAAATAGGAATAGATGAAAATATACTCAATAAACC
>JBAXDA010000305.1:0-2388 GCA_037141215.1 Candidatus Firestoneibacteriota bacterium
AGAAGAGAAAAAGTTTGGGCCGGTGTTTATCAAGAGCAAAGGGCTGAATTTAAAGAATAAGTTAATAGGCATACATCCGGGAGCAAGCTGGCCGGCAAAAATCTGGCTGGAAGAAAACTTTGCGAAAATTGCCGACAGGCTGATAAGTGAAGGGAAACAGGTGTTGCTTTTTGGCGGGCCTAAAGATAGAACGGCAGTAGCAAAGGTTTCAATGTTTATGAAGAATAAGCCGGTCTTAGCGGACAATCTGCCCCTCCGTGAATTTATGGCGGTTTTAACAAATTGTTCCTGTTTTGTAACTAATGATAACGGACCCATGCACATCTCTGTGGCGATGGGAGTTCCGACTCTGGGGATATTCGGCTCCAGTAATCCTGCTATATGGTTTCCCTATAAAGGTCAGAAAGCTGCATACCTAAAGAAATATCCTGAGTGCTGGCCCTGCAGTAAAGACCTATGTAAGGATCTCAGATGTATGAAAATGATAAAGCCGGATGAAGTATATAAGGCAATAAAAAAACTATGCAAATAGATAAATTATCAGTCAAAAACATATTAATAATTAAATTCAAGGCGTTTGGGGATATAATCCTCAGCCAGCCTGCAATACGGGCCGTCAAAGAGTCGTATCCCTGGGCGAGGGTCACAGTCCTGATAAACAGCGAAGCAGAAGATATTCTTTCCGGGCTGGATATTGCTGATGAAATATTATTGTTCAATAAGAAATCGGGTTATCCGATTGTTAGAGATCTTGAGCTCATTGAAAGTGTGATGGGTAAGAAGTTTGATATGGTAATTGACTTGTATGGCAATACGAGAAGCGCTCTATTGTCTTTTCTCAGCGGAGCAAGATACCGTGTTGGAATGAAGTGCCGGGGACGGCATATATTTTACAATATTAAAGCAGAGACCTTAAGTGAAATAATCTATAATCTTGATGTTAATCTTAGTATTGTGAAAGCGGCCGGTGCCGTAACAAATAGCCGCAGCATTGGAATTTTTGTGCCGGAAGAAGCAAAAAAGTATATTGAAACCTTCTGGAACAAGGAAGGACTTGCAGAGAAAAAAGTGATAGGAATAAACCCTTTCGCAAGCTGTATGACGAGAGATTGGGGCGAGAACAACTACATCTCGCTTGCACGCAGGCTTAAAGAAAAGGGGTTTGAGATAATCCTTCTTTGGGGCCCCGGGCAGGAGAAAGCTGTTTCTAAGATGCTGGAGAATCTGAGTGGAGCTGCTATGCCTGCGCCAAAAACAAGCGTTAAACAGTTAGGCGCTTTATTTAATAAGCTTTCCGTAGTTGTGACTCCCACTACTTTTACTCAGCATCTTGGAGTGGCAATGGGTACGCCGACGGTAACGATCTGCGGAGCGACCGACCAGAAAGCCTGGTCTCCCGCAGGCAATAAGAAACATTGTCTTTTGCAGGCTGAGTTGGATTGCATGCCGTGCGAAAAGACCCACTGTGAAGATTTCAAATGCATGAAAGCGATCAGCGTGGATGAGGTATTATCCAAAGTTTTGAGGATGGCAGAGAAGTAACTGTTCTCAAGATTGAAAAGAAAGTAACACTGAGGGGAGAGCGAAAAGAAGCTGACAGATCAACTTTAATACCTGAAATTCAGTCAATCGGAGGCGGCATGAAGTACATTGCAGTATTAATGATTATTGCAGCAGCCGGCGCAAGTTTTTCCGCAAAGAAAAGTTATACGCTTGAAGAGGCAGTTAGCACTGCTCTTGAGAACAATAATCAGGTTCTTGCATCTATGGAAACGGTTAAATCCGCGGAAGGGAAGGTAGAGGAGTCTTCTTCGGGATTTCTTCCCAAGTTTTCTTTAATGGGAAGTTATAACTATATTTCTTCTGTTCCCTCAATGAGTATTAATATACCAACGGGAGGAACGACAAGCATAAACAAAACGATTCAGACGGGTGTAAATGATAACTGGGTTTTTAAGGCGCAGCTTTCGCAAACGCTATTTGACTGGGGGCGGATGTCTGACAGCAATAGCGCAGCCGTGGCAGGAAAAGAAGCTGTAGATCTTGAAAATGCGGCCGTCCAGAACAATACGGCGCATAATGTCAGGCAGGCGTTCTTTGGTCTTATCTTTGCGAAAGAAACTCTCAAAGTAAGTGAGGAGTCTTATAAAGTTTCCGAAGAACATCTTAAGAATGCGGAGAAAAAGTATAAAGAAGGCGCCTCCTCTTCTTTCGAAGTCCTCCGCTCCAAGGTCCAACTCTCCAACCTGAAACCCCTTGTGAGCAAAGCGGCCAGCAACCTGGAGATGTCAAAGTACAATCTTAAGAATGTCATGGGCCTGCCGCTTGTTGACGAAATAGAGGTTGCAGGAGAATTTAAAGAGCGACCTATAAAAGAGCTCGATTATG
>JBAXDA010000306.1:0-2383 GCA_037141215.1 Candidatus Firestoneibacteriota bacterium
GACCATACAATTGAAGGGAATACTAAACGGGCTGGTGGCTGCAAAAGAGGTAAAGAGAGAGATTAAAAAGACGCTTGAACTGAATCCTAGGCATGTCGGGGCGCTATCTGCCTCTGCGAGTTATTATTCGCAGGTTCCCGGTATTCTTGGCGGCAGCATAGAGAAAGCGGAGCAGCAAGCTCTTGAAGCTATCAAAATTGAGCCGAGGTATACATTTCTTTACCTGGATGCGGCAAGAATCTACATAAAGATGGAAAAGTATGACCTTGCGCGCGAATATCTCGCTAAAATGAAAGCAATAAAGAATCCATATTCCAGAGCAGATTATGAGGTTGTAGACCTTCCTATCGGTGAAAAGCTTAGAAAACAAATTAACGAACTTACTAAAACTGTCGATAAAGAATGAAAGTATACTTTTGAGCCCCCGTCAGCAAAGCCAAAAACCCGTAAAACCCCAGTTACTATAAGGCAGAACCCTGTTGTTTTTTACCTGTTTATTATGATATAATCTTAAAATCTTATGAAATATCTATTGGAAGAAAAAAATTTCAAACAGGGGTTTAGAAAGGATATAGAGCGCTTAAGTAAGCAGAAGATATCTAACTGCTACCAATGCGGGAAATGTTCTGCAGGCTGTCCTATGGCTTTTAAAATGGATTACCCCCCAACAATGATAATGAGAATGATACAGCTTGGAATGCATGATAAAGTTATGGGCTGTAACACTTCCTGGTACTGCGTTTCCTGCGAAACCTGCACAACAAGATGCCCTCGAGAGATAGATATTGCTAAGGTCATGGACACTCTGAAAATAATGGCGCAGGCAGGTAAATACGAAGTTTCAGATACAGAGATACCTATTTTTGACTGGATATTCATGAAATCACTCCAATATACCGGGAAAGTCTATGAAATTGGTTTAATTGCGGCCTATAATACTCTGAGCCTTAATTTATTTAAGGATGTTTTCCCGATGGGAATACGCATGTTCCTAAAGGGCAAGATAAACATTCTCCCGCACTTTATCAATGATCCGGTTGAGATGTGGAATCATCTCGTGATGTTCTCCAAAATAAAGAAGAAGCAAAAGGCAAAGGTGTACGAAATAGATGAATAAATTTGCTTATTTCCCGGGCTGTTCCCTTTCGTCAACTGCTAAGGAATATGATATTTCAACCAGGATTGTCTGTGATGATCTTGGGATTGAACTGCTTGAGGTCCCGCACTGGGTCTGTTGCGGCGCTACAACAGCTCATATTACCTCTGAGCTTGCTTCTTATGCCCTTCCGGCCAAGACGCTTATCTGGGCGGAAAAAAACAACCTTCCGGTTACTTCTCCTTGTTCAGCCTGTTTCTCACGTCTTGCTATGGCGCACAATGCCATGAAAAATGACCCTGAGCTTAGAAAAGAGGTCTCTGAGATTGTGGGAGAGGAGTATCACGGCAAGGCTGAAGTTCTGCATTTAGCCAGAGTTTTCTATGAGAACTACGGAATTGAAAATATCAAGAAAGCAGTCAAAAAACAATTAAGCGGATTAAAAGTGGCTTCTTACTATGGCTGTCTTATGACAAGACCTCCTGAGGTATGCGATTTTGACAGAATAGAAAATCCTACTTTTATGGATAAAATGGTAGATGCGGTAGGCGCAATACCCGTGAAATGGGGTTATAAGACGGAATGTTGCGGAGCGGCATTCTCTCTTACAAAAAAGGAAGCAGTTATTAAACTTACAGGCGATATACTTTCCGATGCCAAGGAATGCGGAGCTGATATTATCATGGTAGCCTGTCCTCTTTGTCAGACAAATCTTGATACCCGTCAGGCTGCAGCAGAAAAAAACAATAGAACAAAATATAATCTTCCGGTGTTGTATTTTACGCAAATCATAGCGCTTGCTTTAGGCTATAGCGGGGCTGACCTGGCGTTTAAAAAGCATTTTGTTAATCCAACAAAAGTATTAAGAAGTAAAAATATAATTATTTAGAGTTCAATGTTGAAGGTTTAACGCATCAGCCTTTCAAAATCTCAATATTATTTTAGGAGTTTATGGCTCGTATCGGCGTTTTTGTGTGCCATTGCGGCACAAACATAGCGGGAGTTGTTGATGTTGCGAGAGTTGCAGAGTACGCGAGATCTTTGCCTGGCGTGAAATACGCGACCGAATATAAGTATATGTGTTCGGATCCGGGGCAGACCCTCATTGTAGATGCCATCAAAGAGCACTATTTTCATTTTGGTGTCCCCTTCATCAGTTTAGCATACGTTGCCGCCGGCACCCGCATCAGGTCGGATTCGGACCCATCGCCATACCAGTCCCCTTGGTTGCCAGGGTCTAATTCCAGAATATCGTCCTTGTCGGCATTTGAAGCGTAGAGGCTTTCG
>JBAXDA010000307.1:0-2370 GCA_037141215.1 Candidatus Firestoneibacteriota bacterium
GCCCTGCTTTAGCCAGAAGAGATTTTTTTTCAAGCTGAAGATTATCAACAACTATTTTATGTGAACCCGCAAGATTTTTCTGTATCTTCTTTATTTCGGAATCCCTTGAATTGCTTAGTGCCTTCAGTTTCGCTCTTAACCCGGCGCATTCTTGCATGTTTTGCTTAAGTTCTTTTTTTAATCCCGCATTCTTTTTTTTGAGAAGGTTTTTCGCGGCTGCGAAAGGGATTTGCCTGGTTTTAGTTATTGCCTTGTTGGCTTTTTTTTTCATTTTGGTGTTTAAACCTGCATCTGATTATTTATTACGATACTCTCTTGGTTCGTTATGAAAAATCTGGCGGAGAGACCGGGATTCGAACCCGGGGTACAGTTTCCCGTACAACCGCTTAGCAGGCGGTTGCCTTCAGCCTCTCGGCCATCTCTCCGTTCTTAAAACACGCTAATTTGTAAAGAATATTAATAATGACCTATTTCCTGCTCTTTGTCAAATGGATTTTGTATGTCGTCTTTTACATAATCACAGTCAATCAATTCGCCAAGTGCGGGCGGGATTTAGCCAAAATTTGCATTCTCCCTGATGCGGACCGTCGACATACAAGTAAGTCGACGTGTCTCGCCACTATAGTGGCGGACGAGACTGCTACCAAGCCGCACCGCCTCAATAGCGAAGGCGTCTATTGTGATTCCAGCGTACGAATTTATACCATTATATGCAAAGATCTCTCAAAAAGCAAAAGAATTACATTGTCTTGGTATGAACACATTTGCCATTGCCGTAGCCTTAAAAGTCGACATCAGAACAGTTCGACGCGCTTTGAAATATAGGAACAAATTTTAAGGTTAAATTAGTCGTTACTTAACCTTTTCGTATGCCGTGCTTCTTCCTGATCCTGTTCTTCTTATAAAATTCAGTTCGAGGAGTCGGTTAAGTACCTGCGTTGCTGTTTCCCGCCCAATACCTGTGATATCTACTACTATCCTATTCGTCACTTTTGCATGGGAATCAAATAGACCAAGAACCCGGGTTTGATTTTCAGAGAGTAAGTCTTCATTAGTTGAATTGCTTACCAGTTTATTTATCACCTCAACTTGTTTTGATAAAACATCAAAAAAGAAAACCAGCCACGGAGTAATATCCTCGTTGCTCTTTTTTCTATTCTTCTGGCTTTCCCGAAGGGCAATATAATACGCAGATTTATTACCTTCAATTATTTTTTCAACAGACGAATACTGCACATAACTATATCCATACTTAAGCATTAACAAAGTTGTAAGCGCCCTGCTCAACCTTCCATTCCCATCTTGGAACGGATGTATGGAAAGGAATTCAAGCACAAAATTAGCGATCAACAAAAGCGGATGAAACAGGTCTTTTTCTTCTGCTTTTTTCAGCCATTCAAATAGTTCTTTCATTTCAATAGGGGTTAAGAATGGTTCGGTCGGATTAAATATTACTGATTCTTTTCCGTTACCATCCCTGGCTATAACCGAATTCGAGCTGTTTTTATACTTCCCTTTATGATGGGCATCCTTCTTTGAATAATTTAAAAGCATTTTATGCAGGCCTAAAACCTGATTCTCTGAAACCTTAATATGATCGTAGCTGTCAAAGACCGTATTAATAACATCAGCGTAACCGGCAACTTCCTGCGAGTCTCTGTCTATAAGTTTAGATATCTTAATATCACGAAGAACTTCTTTTACCTGATTGTCGGATAATTTTGAGCCCTCTATCCTAGTCGAAGCTCCTGCAGATGTAATAACAGCAGTCCTCTTAAGCCTCCCAAGCACAGTACGGCTAAACCCCTTTTCCGCATTAAACCGCCCCTTAAATTCATCCAGTCCCGCTATTTTTCTATAAATCAAAGACATAGCCGGAGCTTTTATTCTATTCAACCTTTTTGTTAGTCTTTCTTTCACTGCTTAGTCCATCCTTTAATCAATATATTCAAGATATGCCCATTTATACCCATTTATACCCGTTTTGTCAAGAGGAATAAGATAACCCATACTGCACCTTCTAATTTATTAGACACATATCTATTATATTAGATACATCGGCTTTCAGACCTGGGTAAGCATAGTTCGAATTGGTAGCAGTCGGGGTGTTTCATGATTTCTAAAAATATTCCAATTGAGATTGATGGGACCAATCCAAATACTGGTACGTCAAATTTGGCGGAGGGTGCAGGACTCGAACCTGCATGTCCTTGCGGACGACGGATTTCAAGTCCGTTGCCTTACCAATTAGACTAACCCTCCATAATTTAACATATGATGTGGGTTGTCCCGTGGGACTAACCCTCCATAATTTGACATATGATGTGGGTTGTCCCGTGGGACTAACCCTCCATAATTTGACATATGATG
>JBAXDA010000308.1:0-2326 GCA_037141215.1 Candidatus Firestoneibacteriota bacterium
TGCGCCTGTGAATAATGCCTGAAATCATGCCCTGATTTCTCATGGATGGCCTCCAGCAGGCACTTGATCTCTATGTCTTCATTGTTCATTGGTAGAGCCATACTCTCAGCAGCGACAGGAGCTTGTCCGTGTCGATGGGTTTTGACAGATAGTCGTTTGCGCCCGCCTCTATGCATTTGGCGCGGTCACCCTTCATCGCCTTTGCGGTCAGGGCGATGATCGGGATCTTGGAAAATTTTCCGCGCTTGCGAATTTCGCGCATCGCCTCGTAGCCGTCCATTTCAGGCATCATTATGTCCATCAGGACCAGATCTGTACGCGGATTGTCTTCAAGCTTGCTTATGCCTTCCCTTCCATTCCTTCCGACAATCACATTGAGCCCGGCATATTCGAGGACACTTGAAAGCGCGAAGACATTCCGCATGTCGTCGTCCACAACCAGGATAGTCTTGTCCTTGAACACTGCATCCTTGTCGCGAGCCATCCGGAGCATCTTCTGTTTATCAGGTGGCAGATCCTTCTCTACGCGGTGCAGGAAAAGCGTGGTTTCGTCCAGCAGCCGTTCCGGCGAACGGACGCCCTTGACTATTATCGATTCGGCATATTTGCGCAGCTCGGCCTCCTCTTCGTCACTGAGATCCTTGCCGGTATAGATGATAATCGGGACTGCGCGCATGTTCTCGTCCCTGCTTATAATGCCGAGAAGTTCGAACCCGTTCATGTCTTCCAATCCGAGGTCGAGGATCATGGCATCGAAGGAGTGTTCCCTGAGCTCATCCAGCGCCTCACTGCCTTTACCGACTGCGGTTATCTCCACGTCGTTGGAGGAAATCAGGGCCATGATGCTTGTCCGCTGGTTAGGATCATCCTCGACAAGGAGCAGCTTCCGGACCGATTTGCTGATCACGGATTCTATCTTGTTAAGGGCCTCCTCGATGCTGCTGTTGCTGACAGGTTTTGTAAGGAACCCGATCGATCCCCTTTTCATGGCCTCATGTGAATTCTCCGATACCGACATTATGTGTACAGGTATGTGCCTGGTCTCGGACGACGCTTTCAGGTTCTCAAGCACAGTCCATCCGTCAATACCCGGAAGCTGGAGATCCAGGATTATCGCTTTGGGTTTCCGCTTTTTCACGAACGCAAGCGCGTCCTCGCCTGTGATTTTGACTACACAGCTGAAGCCTTTTTCCTCGGCAAGACCTGAAAGTATCTTCGCGAAATTGGGATCATCCTCCACGATCAGAAGCAACTTCTCATCCTTACTGCCCGGAGATTCAGGAGTTGCAGCGGGGGAGGCGGGCTCCTCCTTCTTTTCCACAGGCGCAGGTTTTGGCGGATGCAGCTCAACCCTGGCTTCATGGCTCTTCTGTATCATCTTCCTGATTTCATCAGTCTTTTCCACAAGTTCCGCCTCTAATACATCCCTGTCCTGATGCTGAACCTTCTTCTGAAATGTTTCCGGGATATAGACAGTGAAAACCGAACCTTTGCCATATTCGCTTGACAGCTTGATCTCGCCGCCGAGCAATTTCACCATCTCCCTGGAAATGGTCAGGCCGAGCCCGGTGCCTGCGTATTTCCGGCTGGTGGTGCCGTCAACCTGCTGGAACGCCTCGAAGACTATCCGCTGCTTCTCAGGCGGAATCCCTATGCCGGAATCCATAATGGAGAAGGCTATGGAATTCCCCGGTTTCAGTCCGCTGGCCGACAGGTCGACGTTGCTGTCAGGACGTCCAATCATGAGAGACACATGTCCTTTTTCGGTGAACTTGAATGCGTTTGAAAGCAGGTTCTTGAGAACCTGCTTAATCCGTTGCGGGTCAGTATGTATCATCCCTGGCAGATCCGGTGCTATTTCGACATTGAAGTCCAACTTCCTGTCTCTTGCCATATGCTCGAATAGCTTATGGACATCGTTGCGAAGTTCGCGCAGGCTCGTATCCTCCAGTCTGAGTTCCATCTTGCCGGATTCCACCTTGGAAAGATCAAGGATTTCATTGATGAGTTCGAGCAGGTCGGAGCCGGACGACTGTATGGTTCTGGCAAACTCCTGCTGCTTAGTCGTCAGGTTCATCTCCTTGTTTTCTCCGAGCAACTGTGAGAGGATGAGGATGCTGTTGAGGGGAGTCCTGAGTTCATGGGACATGTTAGCCAGGAATTCGGACTTGTATTTGCTGGCCAATTCGAGATCTTCAGCCTTCCGTTCGATTTCAATGCGCGCCTTGTTAAGCTCCTCGTTCTTCCTGCCGATTGAGTTGCGCTGTTCCTCAAGAGCCTTAGTCCGTTCCTCCAGCTCTTCATTTGTCACACGCAGTTCCTCCTG
>JBAXDA010000309.1:0-2322 GCA_037141215.1 Candidatus Firestoneibacteriota bacterium
TTCTGTAACTCCGATAATCATTCCTGAGATAAGGCTTCTGGCAAGTCCGTGCATTGTCCGCGCTGTCCGCGAGTCATCAGCCCTGTTGACTTGAACTATGCCGTTTTCAATTTTAACGCTGGTCATCGGAGGTAAAGCCAAGGACAGCTTTCCTTTCGATCCCTCAACAGTGATATCCCCGGTTCCGGCGGATGCTTTGACTCCCTGGGGCAGAGGCAATGGTTTTTTACCTATACGAGACATTAAATTATCCTCACATTTATTATTGTTTACCAAACGTAACAGAGAATTTCTCCGCCGACATTCAAGGCGGCGGCCTTTTTCCCGCTGATAACTCCGCTGGGTGTGGAAAGTATCACAATTCCGAGCCCGTTTCGTATTTTAGGAATATCCGCGCTGGCGCAATAGATTCTGCACGACGGCTTGCTTACCCGCTTGATCCCATCTATCACGGGTGACTTATTGTGATATTTAAGTTTGATTAAAAGGTTTTTTACAACTCCGCTTCCCTCAATGCTGTAATCGGTTATGTATCCTTCCTCTTTGAGGACAGCCGCGACAGATGCCTTCATCTTGGAGTTTGGGATGGAAATTTCCTTGATCGAAGCGATTCCCGCATTTTTAACGCGTGAAATCATATCTGAAATATTATCTTGCATACTCATGTTGTTTTTCTCCTTACCAGCTGGCCTTGGTTACACCGGGAATCTGCCCAGATAAGGCGAGTTCCCTGAAACATATGCGGCAAACTTTGAATTTTCCGATGAATGCGCGTCTCCTGCCGCAACGCTCGCAGCGGTGATAGACCCTTGTAGCGAATTTTGGTGTTCTCTTAGCTTCCGCTATTTGACTTTTCTTAGCCATTATTCCAATATCTCCCGTTTATTTTAATTATGAGGCGAAAGGCATATCAAGCATCTGAAGAAGGTCGAACGCCTCCTCATTTGTCTTCGCAGATGTGACAATCGTTATGTTGAGTCCAATTTGTCTTTTAACTTTGTCAAGATCAACTTCAGGAAAAACAGTTATGTCATTCAATCCGAAATTATAATTCCCGGATCCGTCAAAACCTGTTTTCGGTATGCCCCTGAAATCCCTGACACGCGGAAGAACGTTGTGCGTGAGCCTGTCAAGAAAATCATACATCCTTTTTCCCCTGAGTGTGACCATTACGCCGACAGGCATGCCGCTGCGGAGCTTGAAATTTGCAATGTCCTTCTTGGATTTCTTGACAATGCACTGCTGCCCCGAAATCACGGCAAAATGTTCTTTCGCCTCTGTAAAAGCGTCCTTTTCCATTTTTGTCCCGATTCCTGAAGAGAGAACAATTTTACGGAGTTTTGGAACTTGAAATTCATTTTCATATCCGCGCTTTTTCTTTAAAGCGGGAATTACTACTTGCTTATATGTATCTCGCACATTCGGCATTGTGTTTACCCCTTATGATGCCTTCTTGGTTTCGTCTTTTTTGGATTCTTTTTCGCCCTTGACCTTGAGTTTCACACTGGAAATATGGATCGAAACAGCTCTTTCTATGAGTCCACCTTTTGGGTTATCCGGAGTTTTCTTTACGGTACGTCTACCGACTTCCTGAAGTTTTTCAGGAGAAAGGCCAGTCATCTCAAGAACAACTCTCTGTTTTTTTATTAGAACAGCGATAACTTTACCCTGTTCACCTTTCCATTTGCCGGAAATAGCTTCCACCACATCACCTTTTTTTATCGAAAACTTAATCATATCACCTCCGGCGCAAGAGAAATTATTTTCATGTATTTATCGCGAAGCTCACGGGCTACGGGTCCGAAGATACGGGTTCCGCGCGGATTGCTCTGATCGTCGATTATCACAGCCGCGTTACGGTCGAATCTCAGATAAGAACCGTCTTCCCTGCGTATTTTGGCGGAAGTCCTGACTATAACGGCTTTGACAACTTCCGCTTTCTTGACTGTACCGTCAGGTATGGCCTCTTTGACTGCGGCCGTGACAATGTCGCCAAGATGAGCGTATCGTTTTCTCTGTCCGAGGACAGTTATAACCATGAGGCGTTTCGCTCCGGAATTATCAGCCACATCTAATTTTGTCTGCATCTGAATCATTTGCCGATATTCTCCAAAAAATTATTTTTCTGCTTTTTCGATAATTTCCAGCAAGCGCCATCTTTTCGTCTTGCTCAACGGTCTCGTTTCAACGATTTTGACCGTATCGCCGATTTTAGCTTCCTCTTTCTCGTCATGAGCAACATAGCGGTTTCTGGATTTAACAACTTTTTTGTAAAGGGGGTGTGGTGCACGTCTTTCAACTTCGACAACTATTGTCTTGGTC
>JBAXDA010000310.1:0-2320 GCA_037141215.1 Candidatus Firestoneibacteriota bacterium
GTCCAGTATTTCCATGGCTCTTAGATTGATCTGTCCGGCCCTGAGAACTATCTCCAGGTGGTCATTAAGGTCAAAACTAACATTTGTAAGGGTCTTAAAAAGCGCTTCGTGCATAAAAGCGTCTATGGCCTCGTCCCTCTCTCCCAGCTCTCTGGCATGGTATGCGTACGCGGCAATCCCTTTCAGCCCAAACACAAGAGTATCCTGCAGGCTCTGTATGTCTTCGTTCTTTCCACACGCGCCTGCTTTACCCGCGCACCCTTTGCCCCCAATCGTCTGTTCACATTGATTACAAAACATAGTCCCTCCGCTTGAATCACTTACCGGTATTATACTTAATGATACTCTTTTTGTATCATTATGTCAAGTACGATTAATGACTGCCAGCGCTCTATTTACAATTTACCGGACTAAGGAAACTTAATGGGCTTCGGTCAGAGGCGCGCCGCAATTGCAGCAGAAATTATCTCCGGATTTTGCCTGCACCCCGCAGTCACCGCAGGCTTTCTCCGAGGACTCAGGGCCGTTTTTGCCGCCGTGTGCCAGCGCCAGTATTTCTTTCGGATCCTGCCCTCTTTTGCGAAGGTCTGCTTCTATAATCGCCATTACATAAGGAGTGTGGCTCTCCCATATAAAAAGCTGAGCCAGGTCCGCCGTGGATAATTCTGCAAGGTTGAGCTGCTGCTTTATTTTTTCGGCTATAACCGACGCAACCTCGGTATTTTTTGCAAGCTTTATCTCTTCTTTTACGGGCAAAGCAGGAGAAGCAACCTGCGTGTCTTCCGCCTCAACGCCCCTTCCCTTAAGCTCTTGAAGCACAAGCAATATATATTCAGGAACATAATCCCCGCTGTCTTTGTTCTTATAAATATTGCGAAGCTCTTCCACCGGGAAAAGTTTTATCTGTTTTTGAGCGAATTCACGGTCGAACATATTCCCTCCGATAAAAAAACGATTACACCGATGAAAAGCACTTGATTACACCGATAAAGAGTGTTGGCAATCTGTCTATTCGCTTCACCCTAATCCTTCTAATCATTTATTAAAAAGTATTGTCAGGCCGAGCAGTATACCATACCGGGGCTGTTTGACTATTTTCACAAACACCTCCCCTTAAAACATTTTTGATGAATGAACAGATAAGCAGGTTGATGAGGTTTTACAATTTATTCTAATATTTTATGTTCTTTTTGCTTCTCTGTTATTGCTTTATTTTTCTTTTTGTTTTTCTGCTTTTCTGTATTTCTGTTTTTGCTTTTCCTTTCTGGTTTTCTATTTTTGCTTTTTTTCGTTTTCCTGTTTTTCTATTTTTCTGTCTTTCTATCTTTGCTTTTGTATTATATTTTATCTTCCCTTTCCCGAATCCGATATATCCACAAGTTCTTCGGGGTAGGGAGAGAAGTAGGTCTGGTCCCGCAGGTATTCAACGCGGTATTTTAGTATCCACAACTGCAGCAAAGCGGTAACCGCGCTAAGAGGCAGTTTGCCTTTTCTGTATTTTTCCAGGCTCTGCAGGAAATATTTTTTCTCTTCCTTGGTAAGCTCTTCTTTGAAATAGCCCAGGGCGTGTTCCAGCACATTGATGTTGGCTTTAAAAGTTGAGGGGTTCTCAAAGGCTTTAAGAAGGTGGAGCTCGTACAAAGAAATAACTACCTGGAAAGGTTTATTTTCCAGATTCGCGGCAAGTTTCCCGAGTATTCTCATCTCTTTTTCACAGAAGGACATCAATAGTAGTTTGTTCTTTGCCTGAAACTCCGTCAGGTCACGGGGTTTCCCGGAATGCTTAATCCGGAGAAATTCGGCATGCACAAATACCTTGGTCAGGAAATTTTCCCGTATCAGAAAATTAGAAAGCCTGCCGTCGTCTTCTATTGCCAGACCGCCAAAACCGGAGAGCACTGCTTCTCCAAAATAGCCGCTTGTTGCCCCTGCCGGCGCCGAATTTTCTTTTCCGCTCTTAAAAAGCTTCACATCCTTGATGCCGCAGGAAGGCGACCTGCTCTTTAATATAAAACCGCTCAGATCCTCCCTCTTAAGAGAGGCCGCGAGTTTCGCGGTATATTTGGCCATCTCCTTGCTTATGTCAATTTCTGTCGCGGGCTGGTAAAGCGTCTTTCTCCCGTCGAGTTGTACTATCCGGATGGGGCTTCTCGGACAGCCGAGGCCTATCTCCTTCTCCGGGCAGTTCGTCAAGAAGTTAACATGTTTCCCGAGGCGCTCAACGAATTTGTCGTTTATTATCGCCCCGTCCCAGCGGCAGGCTTCAAAACCAAGGCATTTACTTACAAATACTATAGGACGTGCGCGCATTAGGCCTCCA
>JBAXDA010000311.1:0-2315 GCA_037141215.1 Candidatus Firestoneibacteriota bacterium
TCAGCATCTGACCTGGAAGCAACGGAAAACACAGAAGCATATTTGGCGACCAGTTTCCTTCCCCTTTCAGAGACCACATCAACAAGATATCTGTCCTCCAAAAACGTCAGCAAAATATCGCTCCCCTTTTCGCTGACCGGGCTTCCATCCTTAAATGAAGTGCAAAAACAAGTTGTCTCGGGTTTCTTGCATGAGACCGATATTATTGTTGTATTTTTTCTTTTCGCCGTATAGCCGGCATCTTCTACACCGTTCCAGTTGAATATTTTATCAATTACATCAAAACCCCTGGCATCACAGGGCCTGCAGCCAAAGATCGCATTTTCTTTTGCATCCAAATCTTCCTTCAAGTCTACCGTGTCTTTCTGTTTTGAATACGAAAACATCTTTTCTGATTGGAGATATACCCTTTCCTTCGCAGAAGTGTTCGTCAAAAGAACATTCTGCGCGTATTCATCAAAAGACTTAAGAACAGAATAGAGAATGGTATTATTATCCGCTTTTTTTGGCGCGAATACGTTCATGTCGCCTATTAGCGACTCAATCAGTATCTTTAAATTATCTTTTGTTATTATCATCTGCGTCATGTGTTCTTTGCCTTTTTCTTCAGGTTATCTATAGTATTATTTCAAATTCTTCATCTTGCTTATAAGTTGAGAGCGGCGGCCGGGTATCCATATCTACGCCGCTCTTGTAGGCAAACATGTCTTTTGCATCTTTAGCAAGTTTTCTCGTTATAAGTCCGAGCGGAATTCCCACAGGACAGGCGGTTTCGCAAGCCCCACAATCCGTGCATCTTCCAAAGACATGCTGCATTCTAATTTGCTGAAAGACTTTATTCTCTGCTGGCGTCACTTCCTTGTTAAGATATTCAGGTGTCAACCTGTTTGCAAAACAGTCAGGACAATAACAGACAGGACAAATATTCCTGCAGGCGTAGCATCTTATACATTTCTCAAACTCTTTCTTCCAGAATTCTTCCTTTATTGCAGAAGAAAGGGCTTCAAAATCAGTGACATCCTTATAACTCACTTTATTCCCGGATTCTTTATATGTCCCGACAGTAAAGTCAGCCCCCTCTACGGAAATGTCTTCGCAATTATCGCACTTCTTCGCGTTCTTGCCTCCATCTCCTCTGCCGGAAACGCCTTCACAAACAACACCGATAATAATGATATTCTCGCGCAGTATCTGTTTTTCCTTAATGAGTTCTTTTACGGACTTTAGATCGCAGCCTTTCACAATAACTGCAAGTTTTTGTTTTTTTAGTTTTGGCAGATAGACCGTCAGGTTGTTAATGCAAGATTTATTCATAATAAGTCTTTTTGCATCCTCAGGGCTAGTAATAAATGCAGGCCTGGAAACCCCGGACTTGTACCCGGCCTCATAGCCGATAACCCGGTCGACTTTCTTCTCCGCAAGCAGTTTTGCGGCTATTTCCTGCAATTGTTTCTCCATCATTATCCTCGTAAAGTAATTGACTACCTTTATGCCTTAGAAGCAATTAGACAGATTAAACACATTAATGCTGCAACCTTGCTCCTGCAATCTGCGCAATCTTTTCACTCTAATCTCTTTAATCAACCTATTTAATGTCTTTTTTCCAAGACTCGGTTTCAGAGACGACTTTCTTTACGACTTCCGCAAATTTTTTGCCCTCAGAAGCGGAGACCCAGGAAGCATGAAATCTTCTTTTGTCAATTCCAAAATATTCGAGAAGGCTTTTAAGGTGAGCGTAGCGTCTTCTCCAATAATAGTTGCCTTCTGTATAGTGACAGTCCCCTGGATGACAGCCTGAAACCAAAACACCGTCGGCTCCTTTATGGAAGGCCTCAATTACCATCATTGGATCCATTCTCCCCGTGCAGGGAATTCTGATAATTTTAATATTAGCGGGATAAAGGTTCCTGCCAAGCCCTGTCATATCAGCTCCCGCATAGGAACACCAGTTACATAAAAAACCCACTATGTTTACTTTCTTATCGGTGGTTTCCATAGTCCTCATATTTTTTAAAATAAACTCACTTGCATACAATTTACAATTTATTTATTGACGATTGACGATTTGTGGTGACTCCGCCGTTATTATTAATGCGAAGCACTACATTAAATCGTAAATTGTCAATTGTGAAATCGTCAATTAGTTTACTGTGTCACCGCATTTATCTGATCATGCACCTGCCGTTCGCTGAAGCCTTTAAGATCGACTGCTTTTGAGTAGCATGCTCCTACGCAAACCCCGCAACCCTTGCAGACGCTCTCCAGAACTTTAGCCGTATGTTTTAAGTTGCCGCGGACTACTTCCTTGTCTTCCA
>JBAXDA010000312.1:0-2315 GCA_037141215.1 Candidatus Firestoneibacteriota bacterium
AATTATAATGTACCCATGAGGGTAAGGTCAAGTTTTAACGACAACCCGGGCACATTGATTGTCAAGGAGGCGAGGGAAATGGAAAAGCTTTTTGTTACCGGAATAACCTATAACAAGGAAGAATCAAAAATAACCGTGCTGGGAATTAAGGATACCCCTGGGATGGCAGCGGCTATTTTCACTGCCGTGGGCAAGCAGAATGTTAATGTGGATATGATAGTTCAGGATGTTTCCGAAGAAGGCGTTACAAATATTTCCTTTACGGTCCCGACGGGCGAAGTTAAAAAGACCGTGGCGGCGCTGGAAAGCATTAAGGGAAAAGTAGGCATAAAAAGCATAATTACGGATAATTCTATAGCTAAAGTCTCCGCGGTAGGCGTGGGAATGAAAAGCCATTCCGGAGTGGCGGCTATGATGTTTGAAGCGCTCGCGGAGAAGAAGATAAATATCGGGATGATAAGCACTTCGGAAATCAAGATCTCCTGCGTTATCGAGCAGAAAGATTGCGAGGAAGCGGTCAAAGCAATCCATAAGAAATTCAATCTGGGTAAAAAATAACTGCAGCTAAATACTGCAAGTGAGGCTGTATGAAGCAGATCAAGATCTATGATACTACGCTCCGTGACGGTTCCCAGGGAGAGGGTGTGTCGTTCTCGCTTGAAGAAAAAATTAAGGCCGCCTGCAAGCTTGACGAGGCCGGCATAGATTATATCGAAGGCGGCTGGCCGGGATCCAATCCGAAGGATATGGAGTTTTTCCGGAAGGCAAAGGAGCTCAAGCTCAAAAATTCCGTACTGGTGGCTTTTGGCAGCACCCGCAGAGTCAAGAATAAACCGGAAGACGATGATAATCTTACGGCGTTCGTGAGATCTGGCGCTAAAGTAGCCTGTATTTTCGGCAAGACCTGGGACCTGCATATTAAGGATGTCCTGAAAACCACGCTTGAGAATAACCTTGAGATAATCTCAGATTCCATCGGATACCTTATTAAGAACGGGCTTGAGGCCTTTTATGATGCAGAGCATTTCTTTGACGGTTATAAGGCAAATAAAGATTATGCCCTTAAAACTCTGCTTGCGGCGGAAAAGGCAGGGGCAAAGTATGTGATTCTCTGTGACACTAACGGCGGCACGCTGCCTTCCGAAGTAAGGGAAATCGTCGCGGAGGTAAGGAAACATCTGCGCTGTAATCTGGGCATCCACGCGCACAATGATTCCGACCTCGGCACGGCCAATACGCTTACGGCGGTGGAAGGCGGCTGTGTGATGGTTCACGGCACTATCAACGGGTACGGAGAAAGATGCGGTAACGCGAACCTCTGCTCCATCATACCCAATCTCCAGTTCAAGATGGGGTATCGCTGTCTCGATCCGAAAAAAATGAAAGAGTTGACGCACTTAGCAATTTACATAGCGGAACTTGCCAACCTTAAATTGCCGGATTCGGCGCCGTTCGTGGGCCATTCCGCCTTTACGCACAAGGCCGGCGTGCATGTTGATGCTATGAAAAAGAATCAATTGAGCTATGAGCACATGACGCCTGAAGCCGTCGGCAATAAAAGACGCATACTAATTTCGGAACTTTCCGGAGTGAGCAATGTTATTTTCAAGGGTAATTCGCTCGGAATAAATCTTGAGAAAGACAGTCCCGAAACGAAAGAGATTCTTAAAAGGGTGAAGGAGCTGGAAAAACAGGGCTATAATTTCGAAGGAGCCGAGGCTTCATTCGAACTTCTTATGAGAAAGGTCTTCAAGACCCATAGGACTTTTTTTGCGCTGGAAGGTTTCAGCGTTTCGGTTGATAACAGGGACGGGAAAATTGGCTCACAGGCCACCATTAAGATAAAAGTTAAAGAGAAGACCTTTGAACACACGGCGGCGGAGGGTGCAGGCCCCGTAGACGCGCTGAATAACGCTCTGCGCAAAGCCCTTGAAGTGAGCTATCCGTCGCTCAAAGACGTACACCTCAGGGATTTTAAAGTAAGGATAGTTGACCCGCAGTCCGCGACCAAAGCGCTTACCCGTGTGGTTATTGAATCCACGGACGGCAAGGATATCTGGAACACTATTGGTGTTTCGCAGAATATGATTGAGGCGAGCTGGCTGGCGCTGGTGGACAGCATTGAATATAAACTGCTTAAGGACGGGGTGAAATAGAGATAAAGAGGTAAAAAAACGGTTAAAAAGTTCGTAAAGTTTGTAAAGTTTGTAAGGTGTAAAGTGAGTAAAGTTTGTAAGGTGTAAAGAGAGTAAAGTTATTTGATTGCAAAGCGTGTTAAGTTTAAGAGGTAATGTGAGAAAAGTTTTCTTGCTTCT
>JBAXDA010000313.1:0-2307 GCA_037141215.1 Candidatus Firestoneibacteriota bacterium
GATTCAGGTCCTTCGACGCTTTTACCAGTTCTTCGTTGACTTTGTACTGTTCTTCAATGTCGTGATCCTGGAGTTCAAGATAGAAATTGCCGGCACCGAATACTTCGTTGTACTGCCCCATCAACTGCCTCGCCTCATTTATCATACCTTTAGTGATAGCCGAAGGAATCTCGCCTTTCAAACAGGCCGTTGAACAGACAAGCCCTTTTGAATGTTTAAACAAAAGCTCTTTATCTATTCTGGGTTTGTAATAGAATCCGTCAATGTGAGCCGCGCTGACTAGCTTGATAAGGTTCTTGTATCCTTCTGTGTCTTTGGCAAGCAGAAGAAGATGATAGTCAGTTTCTCTGATACCATCTGCGGAAGCTCGGTCAGTCATTGCGCCACGAGTCATATATACTTCACAGCCGATAATGGGTTTCACTCCGGCTTTCATTGCAGTTTTGTAAAATTCAACCGCGCCAAACATGTTACCGTGGTCAGTAATGGCAAAAGCAGGCTGTTTTAATTCAGCAACTGCCTTGAGCATCGGCTTGAGTATTGATGCCCCGTCAAGCAGGCTATATTGAGTATGGTTATGTAGATGAACAAATTGAGAATGTTTCATAAGAATGATTGAACGGAGCCGGTGAAGCGAGCCCGCTTGTTAAGCGCCCTCCTGTCAAACTAAAAAGGGGTTGTCGCCCCTTTTATACTTTTATTGTCGTAACAATTGTTCTTACTTGTTCATCTCGCATTCCGGCTTAATTGTTTCTTTCTTGCAGGCTTTCATAAACGCAGTCACAATAATCGGGTCAAACTGGCTCCCGGAACATTTGAAAATCTCGGCCACAGCAACTTCTTTGGGCAGGCCTTTTCTATAGGGCCGGTCGGATGTCATCGCGTCATAGGTGTCTGCAACTCCAATGATTCGGCCGTCAATAGAAATTTCTTCGCCCTTGAGGCCTGCAGGATAACCGCGCCCGTCCCATCTTTCCTGATGATGAAGTATTCCGGGAATGATGTGCTTAAACTGTTTGATAGGTTTAAGTATATTCGCGCCAAGCTCCGGGTGTTTCTTAATCTGCGCGTATTCGTCATCTGTAAGTTTCCCTGGTTTGCGCAGGATAAATTCATCAACGCCTATTTTTCCGAGATCATGGAAGAGAGCCGCCCATCTTATACGCTCTCTGTCATCATAGGTCAAATCCTCAAGCTCATCAACAATAGCAAGGGAAAAGCTCTCAATGCGGTCAATATGTCCGCCGGTGTAGGGGTCTTTTGATTCTATTGCCCTTGCCAGCGAAGTGATGGTGTTAAGGAATAATTCCTGAAACTCACGATGAACTATCGCGTTATCAATTGCCACGGCAGATTGATCCGCAAGTGAAACAAGCAGCTCCATCTCATAAGGCAAAAAAGCAGCGCCGTCCTTTTTATTTAATACTTCGATAACGCCTATAATCTTATCTTTGACCTTTAAAGGAACCGCGATAATAGATTTTGTCGCGAATTTTGATTTTTCATCCACTTTTTTGTAAAAACGGCTGTCCTTTGAGACATCCGGAACCAGCAGAGGCTGTCCTGATCTGGACACCCAACCTGCGATACCTTCGTTCATAGGTACCCTAATCTGAGAAATGCTTTCCTTGGTTTTTCCTGTAACAACTTCAAAATAGAGTTCCTGCTTTTCCTGGTCTATTAGAAATATTGTACTCGTCTCCGCATTCAACAACTTTGCAGCAGATTCCATTACGCTGCTAAGAAGCCTGTTAAGATTTAGAGTTGAGTTAATAACAGAACTGACCTGCATAATTGTAGAAAGCGCGTTAATTTTTCTTGTTGACTCGGTAAAGAGTTTTGCGTTCTGTACAACCAGAGAGATCTGCCCTGCCAGCGATTCAAGCAAATCAAGGTCTTCCTTAATAAACCGTTTCTTTGTTGTTGTGTTCATTACCTCTATAACACCGATAATCTTTTCGTTTACTTTTAGCGGAACACACATTATGTTAGACACCGGATAGTTAATGTTTTCAGCCACATCTTTCTTGAAATGCTCTTCTTTAATAACTTCCGGAATCACCTTCGACTGTCCGCTTTCTGCTACCCAACCGACAATGCCTTCGCCAATAGCAAACTTGTATTGTTTTACTTCTTCAGCCTTTGAACCTTTCGCTACTTTAAATTCAAGCAGGCCGGTTTCTTCGTTAAGGAACAAAAGCGAGCCCGCATCAACCCTCATTGTTTTTAGTATCAGGTCCATTATGGAATCAAGGAATCCGTCAAGTTCAAAGGTGGTTGTAGTAATCTTCCCTACTGCTTGGAAGA
>JBAXDA010000314.1:0-2301 GCA_037141215.1 Candidatus Firestoneibacteriota bacterium
GGCAGCCCGGCAGCCGGGCTTTTTATTATGAAAGCACCAGAAAGGGCCCCGCGCCTGACCTGAATCTTTTGATAGTTCCGCTCTACGGCTGGCTTTGGCACCGGACGGGCGATATGAAATTCCTGTATAAAGGCGATGAACTTTTTGCAGGCGGGGTGGAAGGAGCCCGTCTTGGCGGAAAACAGTTCAGCCAGAATTACCGCTGGAGTTTTGACTATGTAAAATGGAGGTCTGTCGCGCCCGTGCCGGATCCTAAGGCAGGGAATTATTCAAAAGAGCGCGCACTGCTTCCTTTGAAAAATCTGTCGGTTTTTCCCAATCCGGCCAAACTCTCGGAGAGTTTAAAGATTACCTTTGACCGTCTCGTTGCCGGCTGTACCGTTACTATTTTCAATTCCTCTGACGCGCAGGTAAGGGAACTGCTGAGCGGCAAAAAAGACTATGTTGAGTGGGACGGAAAGGATGAAAAGAAAAAACCTGTTCCTGCAGGCAGTTATACCTACACGGTTACGACAAGCGAAGGCGCGGAGAAAACCGGCAAGCTGGAAATTAGAAAATAGCAGGCGGCTTTCCTTCTGAGAGCTGCCCCCCCCGGTTCCCTCGCAAAAAAATACTGCTGTTTTGGACAAAGTGAAGCGAGCCGGAGAAAGAATGGACAAAAAGACTTTAATAAAGTATCCCTGGTATGAGCTTGGGAGAGACTTGTCAGGGATTAAATTCGGGCATGTGGTCCTGAGGGAACCTGCGGCGCATCCCGACCGGATTCTGGATTTCTGGGTTTTCGGCTATATATTTTCCGGTGAGCTTTCGGTACAGATTGGGCAGGAGAAGGCTTTACGGACCGGAGGATATTATTTGCTGCCGCCGGGTGTAAGGCATTTCGGTTTCAAGAAAGAATTAAGCGACATATACTATGTGCATTTTAAGGCCGCGGCAAAAAAGCTTCCTGAAATTCCGGAACTTTACTGCAATAAGCTTCGTCTGCCGCTCTTCGGCGAGGTACGGCCTAATATTCCTGTCCTGAACATCTTTAATAACTTGATAGCCAGGGAAAGAACAGGCCTGGCCACGCAGGAATATTACGCAGGGCAACTGCTTGCCCTGCTTTCAGAAATAAGTTTTAGTTATCTTCTTGAATCCAAAGGCGTCTATCCTGAGAAAAGGCTGGCGCTTGACCTGCTGGACTTCCTTAACAGGAGCGCCTGGCTCCCGGAACTAAACAACCTTCAATTGGAAAAGAAATTCGGTTTCAGTTACAGGCATTTGAACAGGCTTTTTAAAGCGGAATATAACAGTTCTCTGCATAATAAATTCATGGAATTGAAGATTGAGCGGGCTTATCAACTGCTCATACGAGGTGAAAGCCTCCGTGAGATTGCCTTAAAAACAGGCTTTGATGATTACTTCTATTTTCTCAAAGTCTTCAAAAAATTCAAGAAAACCACGCCTAAAGCCGTGAGAAAACAGTATTTCATTAAGTAATCCTGGATGTCTTAATATTCCATATTTATCCCGCTTCTGCCATTGAAGAGAACCCTATTTATTGGGATAATCAAACAGGGAGTTCTTTTGCGGATTAATCCGTTATCAAAGGAAGATGATGAAACAACTTCTGTATGAACCGGTTGATTATTCGAAAGTCTGCATAACCGGCGCCTTCTGGTCGGAGAAGCTCAAAGTAAACAGGGAAAAAACCATTCCCGGCGTGTACAAGATGTGCGAAAAGACCGGAAGAATTAAAGCTTTCAAACTGCAAAAGAATAATCCAAACTACCATCCCTTTTATGATTCCGATGTCGCAAAATGGATAGAAGCCGCCTGTTTTGCTCTCTCCTCGAAACCCGATAAAAAACTTGCAAAACTTGTTGACAGGGTTGTTAATTTGGTAATTTCCGCGCAGCAGCCGGACGGTTATATAAATACTTACTTTACCGTCAGAAAACCGGCTCTAATATTTAAAGATCTCAGGGATCAGCACGAGTTGTATACGGCGGGGCATTTTATGGAAGCGGCGGTTGCGCATTACTATGCCTCGGGAAACAGGAAATTTCTGGAAGCAATGATGAAATTCGCGGACCTTATCGGCTCCGTTTTCGGCAGGGGTAAGGGAAAGAAAAGAGGATATTGCGGGCATCCGGAGATAGAGCTTGCGCTGGTGAAACTATACCGGGCCTCGGGCGAAAAAAGGTTCCTGGAACTCAGCAGCTATTTTGTAAATGAACGCGGAACCCGCCCCTATTATTTTGACTTGGAGGCTAAAAAGCGTAAAGAAGATCCTGCCGCATACTGCTGGCGGACCGG
>JBAXDA010000315.1:0-2296 GCA_037141215.1 Candidatus Firestoneibacteriota bacterium
ATTACGGCAAATATATTCTGCTCGGGAAGGGCGAAGAAGCCACGGGCGGAAGACAGAGGGAATCAACGCTCTCAAATGTTTTTGAATCCGTGCTTGGAGCCTATTTTCTTGACAGCGGGCTGGAGAAAACGCGGGAGTTTTTGGTCGGTATATTTCTTTCCAAGATAGATTCAAATGAAACGAATATGGAAGATTACAAGTCCAAACTGCAGGAAACAATGCAGGCGAAGTACAAGAAGCGCCCGGTTTATGTGATCTCGGGATATTCCGGCCCGGAGCACAAGAAAACTTTTATGGTGAAAGCGTGTTTTAAGGGAAAGACGCTCGGGAAAGGGAAAGGCACCTCCAAGAAGGAAGCCGAGCAGGCCGCGGCGAAGAACGCTATTGAAAAAATGAACGCTGTTGAAGGTTTGTAAAGTTTTTAACATGAAAAGACCCGATGCTTCAAAACAGAATTACCGGTATTATAACTTTTAGGAATCTGTCTAATAGTATCTGTTAGGAGGAAAAATGGACTATTTTTTAAGTGAAGAACAGCAGATGATTGTGGATACTGCGAGAGATTTTGCCCACAAAGTGATTAAGCCCGTCAGGGAAGAGCACGATGAGAATCAAACTTTCCCCTGGGATGTTGTAAAGAAGATGGGTGAAGCCGGCCTTTGCGGTCTCTACATACCCGAGAAATACGGAGGCACGGGCTTGGGGATACTCGGGCTCTGTCTTGCAGTTGAAGAAATGTCCAAGGTCTGCTCGGCGATTGCGCTTTCCATGGCGGCGACGGGGCTTGGAACCTTCCCGATACTTCTTTTCGCGAGTGAAGAACAGAAAATGAAATATCTGCCTGATATAGCGAGCGGAAAAAGGCTTGCGGCCTTCGGCTTGACCGAAGCAAACGCGGGTTCTGACGCCCTCGGCATGCAGACCACGGCCAAGAAAGAAGGGGATTATTACATCTTGAACGGCACCAAACAGTGGATAACGAACGCCGGAGAAGCCGAAATCTACAGCGTTTTTGCGGTTACCAACAGGGACAGGGGCAGCAGGGGTTTAAGCGCTTTCATAATTGAAAAAGACACGCCCGGTTTCTCTTTCGGCAAGAAAGAAAACAAGCTCGGGATCAGGGCTTCGGCCACAAGAGAGCTGGTATTCCAGGATTGCAAAATACATAAATCCGCGCTGATCGGCAATGAAGGGATGGGAGCAATTGTTGCCGTCAACACGCTTTATACCTCAAGGCCGGGAGTTGCCGCGCAGGCGCTCGGCATAGCAGCGGGAGCGCTTGATGAATCAATAAGTTATGCCAGGGAAAGAAAACAGTTTGGACAGTCCATAGTTTCTTTCCAGGCAGTTCAGCACATGCTTGCGAATATGGCGACCGAAGTAGAAGCTGCCAGAGCCTTGCTTTACGCGACCGCGAGGTCCATTGACAAAGCGGGCGACGCAAAAGGTTTCGCGAAAGAATCCGCCATGGCAAAACTTTACTGTTCGGATGTGGCGATGAAAGTTACGACCGATGCGGTCCAGATCTTCGGCGGGTACGGCTATATGAAGGAATATCCTGTAGAAAAGATGATGAGGGATGCGAAGATCACCCAGATATATGAAGGCACGAACCAGATACAAAGGAACGAGATAGCGGCAGGGCTGATAAAGAGCGCCGCATCCAAGAAATAAAGTTTCAAAGTTTTAATCTGTGTAACCCAGAACCTTTCGTTTCACTCAGGTCCTGGACCATGGTTGCTTTTACCAAATCTGTGTAATCAGAATTTTAATCTGTGTAATCGCTTTTACCAAATCTGTGTAATCAGCATTTTAATCTGTGTAATCGCTTTTACCAAATCTGTGTAATCAGCGAGCAGAAGGGGCGAGCATGAATATAGTTGTCAGCATCAAACAGGTTCCGGGAACAACCAAGGTTGCTATTAACCCGGCTACCAACACGCTTATCAGGGAAGGTATTGAGAGCATAATTAATCCGTTCGATATGTACGCTATTGAAGAAGCCTTAAGGCTTCGCGACCGGTTTGGCGGTAAAGTAACCTGTATTACCATGGGGCCGCCGCAGGCGGAGAACGCCTTAAAAAGCGCGGTAGCTATGGGTGCCGATGACGGCGTGTTGCTTTCCGACAGGGCTTTCGCGGGTTCTGATACACTTGCCACTTCCTATACGCTGGCGCAGGGGATCAAGAAACTTGGGCCCATAGATGTAATAATTACAGGCAAGCAGGCTATGGACGGAGATACCGCTCAGGTTGGTCCCGGCATTGCCCACTGGCTTGATATACCTTTCATCGCC
>JBAXDA010000316.1:0-2292 GCA_037141215.1 Candidatus Firestoneibacteriota bacterium
GGCGATGTTTCTTTACGCGCTTTCCTTCTCGGCTTCCTTGCTCTGGATTGTTTCTCTAATCAACTCAATGAACTTCATAGACGGACTTGACGGGCTGGCCGGCGGCATTGCCTTTATTGCGTCCGCCGCTTTTTTCGCGCTTGCTGCTTTTAAACCTTCGGATACAATGATGTCCACTTATGTCTCGGTCTTCATTGCCACGGTAACCGCAATATTTGGCGGCAGTCTTCTGGGTTTTCTTTTTTATAACGTTAAGCCGGCAAAGATATTTATGGGGGACGGGGGCTCGATGTTTCTAGGGCTTATGCTCTCTTCTCTGGCTCTTATCGGATCTTACAAAGGGCTTACGGCTATAATGTTTTTCACGCCGGTACTTCTTCTCAGTGTTCCTATCTTTGACATTGTTTTTGCCGTGGTAAGGCGAAAACTCAACGGGGTTCCTATTTCTAAGGCAGATAAATCCCATCTCCATCATCGCTTGCTTGCTCTGGGGCTTACGCCTCTTCAGTCCGTCTTTGTCCTCTGGGGTGTTGCGGTTCTGTTCAGTGTGTTTGCATATCTGCTGGTATAACTCCTGCCCTGTCTTTCCTTTCTTGAAAACATCCGGTGAACATGCTAATATTAACCTGTTATGGCTGAAAAACGCAAAATATATAGTGTTGTTCAGATAAGCAAGGAGATAAAAGACCTTTTATCGGAAGCTTTTGATAGTATCTGGATAGAGGGTGAGATCTCCAATTTTACCGAATCCGCAGCGGGCCATATGTATGGCCGCTTAAAGGAAGAGAAGAGCCTTATCAAATTCGCGTTCTTTAAAGGTTCAAATTCCAAGTGGAAGGGCAAACTAAAAGACGGCATGAAAGTGGTTGTTCACGGCCGTATTGACACCTATGGCGGAGATTATCAGGTAATCATAGACGAACTTGAAGAAGCCGGCCTTGGCGATCTTCACGAAAGGTATCTTAAACTTTGCGAGAAGCTTAAAAAAGAAGGACTCTTTGAGGAAGCCAGAAAACGCCCCATACCCCAGTATCCCCAAAAAATCGGCATCGTAACCTCTCCGACAGGCGCGGCTATTCAGGATATTCTGAGTGTTTTTAAAAGACGGTCAGCAAATGTTCATATGGTTCTTAATCCCGTAAAGGTGCAGGGGGAAGGTTCAGCGGAAGAGATTGCCGCTGCGATAGAGGAGCTTAACCGAATCGGCGGGTTTGAGGTCATTATTGTCGGAAGGGGCGGCGGATCCATTGAGGATCTTTGGTCTTTTAACGAGGAAATTGTTGCTAGAGCAATTTTCAATTCCAAGATACCTGTCATCTCCGCGGTAGGGCATGAGATAGATTATACTATTGCGGATTTCACCGCGGACTTGAGAGCGGCTACGCCTACCGTAGCTGCCGAACTGGTGGTCAAGGACAGGAAGGATATTATAGCGGTGCTGGAAAGCAACGAAGCGCGGATGAGAAGCGTGCTTGGCGGGATGTTTAATGCGTTTAAAGAAAAACTTGATTGGATCAGAAAGACCGGTCTGGCAGGCGGCTTGAAAAGGACCTTGGAAATATTCAAAGAACGGCTGTTAAATATCGCAAAAAGCGCGGCGCTTGCAAGACCCAAGGAAAGGGTTGACGAACTCAGGCAGGAACTGGACGACCTGGACTCAAGCATAAAAAAAGCCTACAAGCATTTCATTGAACTGAAGAACAGGGAGCTGGAGCTGGCAGCGAGCAAGCTTAACGGTCTGAATCCCTTAAAGATACTGGAGCGCGGCTACAGTGTTACGGTAAACAAGGCAACCGGGATAATTATTAAGGATTCGAAAGTTCTTAATAAAGGTGATGAGGTTGAAGTGAGGTTTGCCAAGGGAAGTGTGGGAGCTAAAGTGACGGAAAGCAAGTAGCCGGCTCTGCGGGAATATAAAAGAGAAACCTAAAAGCAGAAAAGAAGAAAGACAAAAAGGATTTTGGGAGGTTGTCATGGCGGAAGAAGTTAAATTTGAAGATGCGTTAAAGAAACTTGAAAAGATTGTGGATTCGCTTGAAAGCGGGGACATAGGTCTTGATGATTCCCTGAAGAAATACGAAGAAGGGATGAAACTGCTAAAGTTCTGCACCGGTAAGCTCGACGAAGTTGAGAAGAAAATAGAGATACTGGTGAAGGATAAGGGCGGGAAGGTGAGCACGAAGGATTTTGGAAAAGCGGAAGATAAACTGCTATAAACTGAGAATTTACGATTTGATGATTAACGATTGACGATTTAATGTAGCGCTTTGCGCAATGGCTAAGTCGTCAATA
>JBAXDA010000317.1:0-2291 GCA_037141215.1 Candidatus Firestoneibacteriota bacterium
ATCCAGCACATTCCAAATATCGTAATGAGCAAGGGCATGCGCTTGAGGGCCATCTGCGACCTCGATCCCGTCCAATTGGCTAAGACCAAAGCAGAGTACCATCCGGATTACGCCGATTCCGACATTGATGTTCTGATAAAAGACCCAGTACTGGATGTCATTTTTATTGTCGTAGCTCACCAATTCCACGCTCAGCTTATCAGAAGAGTCGCGCCTTCCAAAAAAGCGATATTTGTAGAAAAACCTATGGCTATGGATATGAAAGAATGCAGGCTGATAGTCAACGATGTCAGGAAATACGGGAATAAACTCATGGTCGGGTTCAACAGAAGGTTCGCGCCTTCAATGCTTGGCGTAAAGAAAGCTTATGACAAACGGAAGGGAGAGGCTCTCATCACTTACAGGATCGTCGCGGACCGGAAGAGGTATAACAACGGAAAGATTGATATGAAAACCTGGGGCGGAGACCTGCTCGGAGAGACCTGCCATATCTTTGATCTGATGAGATGGCTCACGGGAAAAGAGCCCTCCACGCTTTATTGCGAAGGCTGGCAGGACGACAACTCCATTACCACAATGAGATTCGGCGATCAGGTCGTGAGCATCGTCTCCGGCGGCATCGGGGATCTGCGTTACCCGAAGGAACGCCTGGAAATCTTCCGTGACCGGAGCACTATCGTCCTGGATTGTTTCGCGGAACTCTACAACGGCCTCTATCATCCTCCTCTGGGGACAAAAAGGTGGCTAAAGAGATCGAGCTTTCCGATAAGCATGCATTACGCAGATAAAATACTGGGGAGAGGCATAGAGGTGTACGCAAAAGGCTTGCGGAAATATATCCCCAGACATGACGCCGTAAAAAAACGCACGGGAAATTATGAAGTCCCCATACCCGAAGTGGACAAAGGGCATTTTAACGAGATTGAGGCCTTTGCGGAAGCTATAAGGAATAACGAAAGATCACCCATTGATGAGGTGGCAGGAAGTTTCGCGACGCTCTGCGCAATGAAAGCCTTTGAGTCCCTGAAAACCGGCCAGGCTGTCAAGATTAAGCCCTCAGAATATTTCGCGAAGTGATTTACCCGGAGTAAAAATCCCTGGTACCCAAACATATTTTTGCAATTCCGGGTAGTCGCAACATACTCTTGCAATACAGGGTAGTCGCAACCTTCAGGTTGCGTAAAACGCAGGCGATACCCCTACGGGTATCGCTAAAATATTCATTCACAGTAATGAACGCAAAGCCTGCGCCTTTCTCCCGCCTTGTTTAGTCTATCTATAATGCGTCCACATCCTGATAACTTTGACTATCCTGTCTGTTTTGAGCACTTGATAAACAAGGCGATGATGGATATTTATACGCCTGGAATAAGCTCCGAGCAGGTCGCCGACAAGTTTTTCAAAAGGCGGAGGGTTTTGAAACGGGTTCTTCATCAATATGCCCAATAAAATTTCTGCCCGTTCTTTAAGTCCCGAAGTTTTTAGTTTCAAAGCGTCTTTCTGGGCCTGCTTGGTGTAAAGAACAGTCCACTTTACCACTTTAACTTCTTTGAGCATTTCCTGGCAGGCGTTTTTAGCCCTTCAACTATGGATTCCCTCATTTTCGGTACGGAAAGCAGATATACGGTTTCCAGCATAGCCGACCAATCCTCGCTTGATACCAATACCGCATTATTCCTTTTCCCGGTTATTTGAATGGGGTCGTGCGCAGCCGCGGCTTGATCCACAAGCCTGTAAAGGTTTTGTCTTGCTTTGCTTATGCTTATAGTCGTCATTTTAGTCACCTCTAAGCGCATCGTACCATATTGCGTACGACCTGTCAAGAGTCCCAAAAATGACACTCGCGGCGTCTCTTCTCTATGTATCCGTTCCCAAAAGGTTCTATTTAGATTTTTGTTTTCCATTGGTTTCCCCTCATTGAAATATCAGCTCTCAGAAGGTATATACTCAAAACCAGGCAAGAAGTTGCAAAGTATTTAATTTCCAGCGCAAATATATTTCATATATGAAATCCAAGCCCTCTGCTCGTGCAACCCCCCGCCTAAACTTCGCTTTCAGAAAGGCTTGAAGCACAAGGCGTAAAGGGCATGTCTGAGACAACTTTGAAGACTTTCAGACAGTTCTATCAAAGTTATCCACCGATTCATCAGTCACTGACTGATGAATTGGTTAAGGCACTTCCTGAAGCGGATTTTGGGAAGATTCGTCAGACACTGTCTGACGAATACGGGACATAAAGGGGACAAATGGGACATAAACCCGACAAGGCCCAGAAATAACCCCGTTATTTA
>JBAXDA010000318.1:0-2282 GCA_037141215.1 Candidatus Firestoneibacteriota bacterium
TACGCTCTTTGCCAGATCAAAAGTGACCGTTCCCGATTTAGGGTTTGGCATCAAACCAAGCGGGCCAAGTACTTTACCCACCTTACCGAGTTCTTTCATCATATCCGGCGTGGCTATTGCCACATCAAAATCGTGCCAGCCGCCGACAATCTTTTCCACCAGGTCTTCGGCGCCGACATAATCTGCGCCTGCAGTCTTGGCTTCGTTCTCTTTCTCGCCTTTCACGAACACAAGCACCTTGGGAACTTTACCGGTGCCGTGAGGGAGCACAACTGTTCCCCTGACCATCTGGTTGGCCTGCTTCACGTCTACGCCGAGTTTCATAGTGACCGTCACGGTTTCGTCGAATTTTGCTTTCGCGAGGCTTTTCAATAAAACGCAAGCTTCATCAACGGTATACTTTTTTGCGCCGTCAACAAGCTTATTGAGTGAGTCCATTCTTTTGCTCATTAAAGCCTCCCCGATTACTTCTCTGTTTCTATGCCCATACTGCGGGCGGTGCCCTCTACCATCCTCATCGCGGATTCCAGATTAACCGCGTTGAGATCAGGCATTTTGAGGGTAGCAATATCTTTCACCTGCTGCTTTGTTACTTTCCCGACTTTTGTTTTGTTCGGCGTTCCCGATCCCTTGGCAATGCTGACTGCCCTCTTCAAAAGAATCGCAACAGGAGGGGTCTTCATTATAAAGGTGAAGGACTTGTCATTGTAAACCGTTATGACAACCGGTATTACAAGGCCGTCCTGCGACGGATCGGAGGTTTTTGCGTTGAACTGCTTGCAAAAATCCATTATGTTCACGCCATGTTGTCCCAAAGCCGGACCTACCGGCGGAGCAGGATTGGCTTTGCCGGCCACAACCTGCAGCTTTACTTGCGAATGAACTTTCTTTGGTGGCATAAACAACTCCTTTGAAAAGCGATTACACTGATTACGGTGAAGAGATTACACAGATTAAACATGGCTTCTTTTGAAGGCCACCTACGGTGCAATCAAATCCTTTCATAAGTGCAATCAATTTATTACGGCCGCGCTTAGAAGCGTACGATCTTCTGGCCTAAAAGCCATGGCGTACAAGCACACCGCAAAAAAGGTTTTCTTCCGGCGTGCATCAGACGCCGGCTATCGGCCTTTATATTTTTAATATTTTCGTTAGATCTTTTCGATATTAGTGAAATCTATCTCTGCAAGAGTGGGACGGGAGAAAACCGTGACCATTACCTTCGCTTTCATTCTTTCCGCGAAAACTTCTTCAATAACGCCGGAGAAATTGGAGAAAGGACCTTCAATCACCCTGACCGCGTCTCCTCTCTCAAACTCAACAACATGCTTAGGCGTTGGGATATCTCCCTTGGCCTGGGCAAATATTCTTTCTGCTTCGCTGTCGGCAAGCGGCACCGGCTTCGGCCCTGAACGCACAAAGCCCGTAACCTTTGGCGTGTTCCTTACAACCTGCCAGGTTTCATCGTTCATGTCCATCTGTACAAGAACATACCCGGGATAAAAATTCTTCTTTACCGTTGTTTTCTTGCCTTTCTTTATCTGCACCACATCTTCCTTGGGAACCATTACCTCAAATACGGAATTTTCCATACCCAAAGTCTTAATTCTTTCCTCAAGGTTCTTTTTTACTTTGTCCTCACAGCCGGAATAAGTACTTATGAAATACCATTTTTTTTCCATTTTATTTCCTTGTGACTATGATTTCAAGTATTTTGCTTATTGCTACATCAAGCACTCCTATATATAAGGAAAGAATGGCAACCACGGCAAAGACCACCACGGTAGAGCCGATAAGTTCCTCCCTGGAAGGCCAGGACACCTTCTTCATCTCCGTAACGGTTTCCGCTATGAACTGTTTAATTCTTTTAAGCATATTATCCCCTAGTTTTTTTGGCAGGCCTGGTAGGACTTGAACCTACAACCTACGGTTTTGGAGACCGTTGCTCTAGCCAATTGCGCTACAGGCCTATCTATTAAGCCTTGGATTCTTTATGCGAAGTATGCTTCTTGCACCACTTACAGTACTTGCTGAACAGAAGCTTGTCAGGATTCTTCTTTTTGTTCTTTGTAGTGGCGTAATTTTTTCTCTTGCAATCCGCGCAAACCAACAATATAACTTCCTGCATATTTTTCCCCGCCTTTATAAGTTTTTGACAAAAAGCAAAGTGAGGGAGGGATACTCCCTCACTTTTTCTCTGATTCTAAGAGCCTTTATTCAATGATACTTGTTACTACGCCTGCGCCTACGGTATGTCCGCCTTCCCTGATTGCGAACCTTAA
>JBAXDA010000319.1:0-2275 GCA_037141215.1 Candidatus Firestoneibacteriota bacterium
CGAACTTGTTACAGAGAGAGAACGGTAAGCTCCGCCTCTCTCAAGAAGACCCTGCTTTATCATCCTTTCTATCGCGCCGCGGACTGCGCCCTTGCCCATTGAACCTAAAACGCCGTAATAAGGGAGTTCCTGGTGCTTCCATTTGCTGACTCCCTCTGAAAACTCTCCTGCGAGAATATTAGAGATATGATCTGCGCCGAATTTTTCATCAGTAGCAAGTATACAGTCAACTATATTCCTTGCCGAATCATCCCCCTGCCCTTCCTCCGCTCCGCCCTCCGCGGCTTCTCCGAGACAGCAATCACACGCGCCGCAGCTTTCACCGGAGTATTCCTGCCCGAAATACTTTGTGAGGAAAGCGTGCCTGCAGACAGGCGTCTGGCAGAAGTCAAAAAGCGCATCAAGCTTTTCTTTTGAAGCCCCTCCGGCATCCGCGCCGCCCTGTTCCAGCATCCATTCAAGCAGGCGGAAATCCGCGTAGGAATAGAGCATCACGCACTCGGAGGGAAGTCCGTCCCTGCCGGCTCTACCGGTTTCCTGCTGGTAATGCTCCACCGATTTAGGCATCGCGGCGTGAATTACAAACCTGATATTTGAACGGTCAATCCCCATTCCAAACGCAATGGTTGCGACAATAATATTAACCTTTCCCTTGGAAAATTCATCCTGGTTTGCCTTGCGGACCGCGTCCGGCAGGCCGGCATGATAGGGCAGGTTCTTGATGCCTTTAAAGGCAAGGCGGGCCGAAACAGCTTCCACATCCGCTCTCTTAAGGCAATAAATTATTCCGGCTTCATCTTTATATTTGTCCAAGACCGCGGTTATTTGTTTCATGCCGTCTTTTACGCGTTTTGTAATTCGATAGGTAAGATTTTTTCTGTCAACTCTGCCGAGATAAACATGCGGGTCTTTCAGCTTGAGTTGTTTTATTATATCTTCCCTGACTTCCTTCGTAGCGGTTGCCGTAAAAGCGTGCACGCCGATTCCGGGAAATTCTTCCTTTATCAGCCTCAGCTCCCGGTACTCCCTCCTGAAATCATGACCCCAGTGACTGATACAGTGAGCTTCATCTATCACAAAGAAGGAAACCTTTATTTTTTTCAGCAAAGCTCTCATACTGTCCGTTACCAGGCGCTCAGGCGAGATATATAGAAGCTTTACCACTCCGGCCTCTATCTTAAGGGATATCAATTTCTGCTCTTTAATTCCCTGGGAAGAGTTCAGGCATTCCGCGTTTATGCCTGATTCTTTAAGCCCGTCCACCTGGTCCTTCATTAGAGCAATAAGCGGCGAGACTACAACGGCAAGTCCGTCGGTCAAAAGCGCGGGAAGTTGAAAGCAGAGAGACTTTCCTCCGCCTGTGGGCAGGATGGTCAGGGTATCATTCTCTTCCAATATGGAGTTAATCGCCTCTTCCTGGAATTCCCGGAAGGAGGTGTAGCCCCAGTATTTTTTTAAAGTCTCAAGTATTTTTTCTTTCAAATGAATAGCACCTTGATTAAACAGATTAGGGCGGGACGATTACACGGATTAAAGATACTACAGGCGTGTTGAACCGCTTTACTACCCTTACAGTACTTACTCTACTGCCTATTCCCGAGAAACTCAAGAATTATATTGCGGTAAATTTCTTTCTCTTCTCAACTGTCTTTCCTTTAAGAGAAGAAATACAATCAAAGAGCGCGGCTTTAAAAGTTCCGGGGCCTTTTGCCTTTTTTGCGGCAAGTTCTGCGGCTATTTCGTAGCAAGCAAGACCTGCAGCAGCGGCAAACGCATAATCTTTTTCCACGGCACAGAATGTCCCGATAACAGAAGCAGCCATGCAACCCGTACCGACAACCCGGCTCATTATCTCATCTCCATTTTTTACCAGATAGGTTTTACCGTTCCCGCAGACTATATCTTCCTTGCCCGTTACCACGACTGTGCAGTTTAGTTTTTTTGCAAGCCTTTCGGCTGTCTTTTTCATATCAGCGTCAACCGCTGTAGAATCTACGCCTTTTGTCCTAACCTCCAGTCCGGCCACCCTTGCTATTTCAGAAGCATTTCCTTTTACAATATCTATTCTGCATTTAGAAAACAGGGTTTTACAACTTTCGTCCCGGTATTTCGTGGCTCCCGCCCCGCAGACATCCAGCACCACGGGAATTCCTTTTTTATTTGCAGCTTTTGTTGACAACTCCATTGCTTTGATAACATCCGCAGTAAGTGTTCCGATATTTAACACAAGCGCGGAAGCAATACCCGTCATCTCAGCGGCTTCTTCAACGGCATG
>JBAXDA010000320.1:0-2268 GCA_037141215.1 Candidatus Firestoneibacteriota bacterium
GAAGCATCTTTGTACATACCTGTTTTGACGAGGTTGAACATTGTGGCACTGTCTACGTCCAGGAGCAATGCGCCTAAAAAAACCGAGCCTCCCCAGAATAGAGGGGTGAATAGGGGGTTGCCGACAAGGGTTCCAATCAAGGCGGCAGCTTTATTTGCGCTCAATAACCAGGCGAAAAATACAGAGAAAATAAAACCCAGCCCAAAAGTAGGGAAGACTGCAATGAAAACACCTATCGCTACACCCAGGGCTATTTTATGCGGGGTATCATTTAATCTTATCACTTTCAGGTAAAGAAATTGCAGAATCCGCTTGATATTGAACTTTTTCTTCGTGATTTTTTTCATATTTTACACTCCCTCTTCAAATCTGGGAACGGAGTTTATCAGCGTCTTTGTGTACTCGTGCGCCGGACTAGTATAAATCTTCTCATTATCAGCTTGCGATTGCTGTAGTGAATTTTAAGCTGTGCCAGGTAATAAGTTTTTTTAGTGTTCTTATCATTTTTCCTCTACTTTTTGCGGAAGAACTCCCTGATTTAAGTAAACACAGACCGGGTCGCCGGAAATCCTTCCGGCAAGTTCTTTCCGCGCGGTATCCTTGTCTTTTTCGTCATAAACGGCCTCAAAAGTTTCCCGGGCTTTCTTTTCATCACCGTTATACAGAAAGGGAAGCAGTTTTACAAGCGCTTTACTCATGGGGCTGGCGTAATCCCTTGCTGTAGTTTTGATATAATCAAGAGGCGTTTTTGAAGGCACAAACTCGCCAGCCTTAAGGCTGTAATTGAAGATTACATCCTGTATGACTGATTCTGAGTGTGGAGCCCTGAAGTAGTCAAAACACAACGAGGGTTGAACAAGCTCCGTTCTTCCGTCCCCGTTAATATCGCCATAACTGAGTTCATAACCGGTATTCCAGCGGTAAGTCCTGAATATTTCCTTAAGCCCAAAACCGAGTGTATAAACCCTGTAATCCGTACAGCAATGCGCACCGCCTGAATAGGACATTATCACAAGCTGTTTCCCGAAAAAAGGCCCAAGAAGTTTAACAAAACCGAATTTCAGCATCCCTTCCAACCGTTCGGGATGGGCCTCAACGGGAATATCAAGGAGTTTAAAGCCCCACCTTTTCACAACAACCCGGGGGCCGTCCTTGTCTGATACCGAATTCACGGTAATTCCCATATAGGAAACGGCAGTGTTCCCCGGCACTAGTTCATTATCTATTATTTTGAGAGTCCCCGCCGCAGCGGCAGGAACAATAAAACAACCAGCTGCCGCAACTGCCAGAAAAGCCGTCATTACTGTTAACCTGAATTTTGGTTTCATTCTGCTTCCACCTTGGGCACTGCGTTTATCAGCGTCTTTGTGTATTCGTGCGCCGGATTAGTATAAATCTTCTCATTATCAGCGATTTCAACTATTTTTCCCTCTTTCATTACCGCCACCCTGTCACTTATATTCCTTACTACGCGAAGATCATGGGAAATGAAGAGGTAAGTGAGTTTGAATTCATCTTTTAGGTCCTTTAGCAGGTTAATTATCTGCGCCTGCACAGAGACATCAAGGGATGAGACCGGCTCGTCACAGACGACAAACCCCGGGCGGGAGATCAACGCTCTGGCTATGCAGATTCTCTGACGCTGGCCGCCCGAAAACTCATGAGGATACTTGTGGTAAATCCCTGAACTGAGACCTACCATATCAAGCATCTTTCTGGTTTTGGTTTCAACTTCCTGCTCGCCGTTTATCTTTAACACCTCCCCGACAGCTTCCCCTATGCGTATCCTGGGATTCAGAGAAGCAAACGGATCCTGGAATATAATCTGCAGGTTCTTCCTTAAGGGTTTTATCTCGTTAAAGGTCATCTCTGTGATGTTCTTTCCCTCGAAAAGCACCGTTCCGTGATCCGGCCTGATAAGATTGATGATAATTCTGCCAAGCGTGCTCTTTCCGCAGCCCGATTCTCCTACTAACCCCAGCGTCTCCCCTGAGGCTATATTGAGATTTACCCCGTCAACAGCCTTCACCGTTTCCGAGGAGCCAAACAAGCCTTTTTGCTTTTTGAAGTACTTGTAAGCATTATAGATCTCTATAATATTACTTCTAAGCATTCAGAACTCCCAACACTCGTTTATTTTGCAACCTAAACTGACAGCCAAACTTCTATTTACTGTACTGCCAGCATCTGACGCACCTTTTTCCAATCATCGTATTTGATTTTAGCCACTTCTTCTATTTTTATTATATTTTCTTCGGTCATGTTTTT
>JBAXDA010000321.1:0-2267 GCA_037141215.1 Candidatus Firestoneibacteriota bacterium
GTTGTCTGTGGGGAAGACCAGGAAAGTGTTCAGGGGATACCCGGCTTTTAAATAAAACCCCAAGAAGTAATGAAAGGCTACGGCAATTGTTATGCCGGCCAGTATTATAAAGCTTATGGACTCAATTTTAGCTTCTTTACCTGCTTCCTCCGCATTCCCGGTCCAGGCTTTAAAGAGCAGGTAAAGCACAAACAACATTGAGCCGATTAAGAGCAGCTTGATTACTTCCGGGAAAATCCCTCTGTTTGCTTCAAGGAGTTTATACTCAATGTTAAATCCGGAGAGTTTGCCGTCAAATTTTTGTGTTCGGTCATAACCCGCCCCGACAAGGAGCTCCGAGATGCCGTAATCCATGTTCTTTACATTTATCTGCCCCTCAAGCTTGTTAAGAGAGACCGCTATTCTGTTTTCGACATCTATACTTAAACTTATGGCATACATAGCGTTTAACTTGATCTTGTCTACCAGCCTTAGGGACTGCGGCTGGCCCTTTGCCAGTTTTGCTACTAAATTAAGATTTGCTTCAGGTGTTATTTCCAGCCTGAGCCCGGAATCAAGTGGCGCTGTCTGAAAAATATTCCCGCTCTCCGGGGAATAGGCGGTCATATTAAAACTAAGGTTTAATTCTTTGAACTTCGCACCTGTTTTTTCAAAATACTCTTTTACTGAGGACAAGCCGGGGTCTTTTGAACGGCTGTCGTAATTTATGCCGCTGTATTTTACATTTTTAATTTCTTTGTAGCCGAATTTATCGGAATAATTAAACGCCATTGACAGGAGAAATACATTAACAATAAGAATTGCCGCCAAAACTATCTTCCTGTATATTTTCATTATTATTGCCGCTCCTTAACCCGTTATTATTCCCGTTCTTGAATGTTTTTGAAAATAAGCTTTTTCGCGAAACTGCAGATATTATAACCAATAGGAATATTCTTATCAAGAGGGCAAAAGATAGCACCGGACAGCGGCTTGACGGCCGGGAACTTCAATATATGTCGCTTTACTCTTTCGGGATGAGAGCTAATTCTCGAGCTATACCGTGTCAAATACAGGCGGATAGACAACTTCTCCTTTAAGGCAATCAAGAGCATCAGGAGCAAGTTCAGCCACCATAAAGTTCTCAGGGGCTAGTTTCCATTTCACGGTGAGGCCCTTGGCCCCGGCATAAGTAAACCCGAACTTAGGGTAATATTCGGCATGGCCAACGACTACGACCACATTGTAGCCGTTGATCTTTGCCTCTTCTATTCCCCTTCTTATCAGAAGAGATCCTACTCCCTGCTTTTGATGAGAAGGTATAACCGCCATGGGCGCCAAGGACAAGACCGGAACCAGTCCGTCTTTTGCGCGGATATGAATCCTGGTAAAAATAATATGCCCGGCTATCTTTCCGTCAACCTCGGCAACCAGAGAAAGCTCGGGAATAAACCCCTCAGTTTTTCTCAGGTTGTCAACAAAATCAGCTTCTGTCTTCCTGCCAAAAGCATGGAGATTTACTTCGTGCACGGCTCTATAATCTTCAGGTTTTTCTATTCTAACTTCTATCACAATTTTTCCTTTTTTATTTTTCTTTTCTTTTTTTTCTGTTTTTCTATTTTCTTTTTTTGCTTTTCTCTTTCTTTTATATTTTTCTGCTTTTCTGTCTTTCTGTTTTTGTTTTTCTGTTTTTCTGTTTTTCTAGTTTTCTGTTTTTGTTTTTCCTCTACATAAGTATTCTTTCAAGTTCCGCTCGGCTCTTCTCAGAAAGCCGGTCAAACCTCGGAATTTTATACCTGCATTTCTCCATATCTGTAATAACAATACTGCTGTCCGCTTTGAATCTTACATTTTCACGTACATTTCCCAGAAAGAACTTCTTTTTTCCCCTGTCGGTAAGCGCGTCCACCTCGTGAAAGAAATATTTTGTGGTTATCTTTTCTATTGCTTTTATCTCCGGGACAAAATAGCGTATATCAAGATCATCCCTGACTATTTTTCCGGCGCCTCCCGAAAGCTCTTTCAGATGTTTTATCATTCCTATCTCGTTCTGTTCAGAGCCCTTCTTCACTATTGCAGAAACAAAGTTCTCAAGATCAGTAAACGGAAAGAGCAAAAGGAAACGTACATCATTGAAGGTCTTCCCGTCTTGCCGGGTGAGCCTGATACTGCCGTCAGGCTTTTTCTCCAATTTTATTTTCTTCGGGTCAAGTATATTCATTTCCTTTTCCTCAGACAGACTGTAAGCCTGTCTTACAAAAACTACAAGAACAACAACAACGCTAGAC
>JBAXDA010000322.1:0-2251 GCA_037141215.1 Candidatus Firestoneibacteriota bacterium
GGCGAGAACGGTAAAATAGAGACAAACAAAGACGGTAAAAAGAGATCCATTGCGGCCGACGAGCTAGGCTTCAAGCCGGCAAAGAACGGCTGTGATCTTTATCTGACCATAGATGAGCGGATCCAGTACATTGTGGAGAAAGAACTGGAAAAGACATTTTTGGATTTCAAAGCAAAAGGCGCGGTTGCCGTTGTGATGAATGTCCAGACCGGAGAGGTGCTGGCGCTGGCGAACAGGCCGGGGTATGATCCGAATAATCTTAAAATGGCGACAGTTTCCGGCATGAAGAACCAGGCGGTCAACATGGCTTACGAACCCGGTTCTATTTTTAAGATAATCGCACTTGCGGCCGGGCTGTCGGAGAAAGTAACAACCGAAAATGAAATTATTGATTGCGAGAACGGCAGTTTTGAAGTTTACAATCACAAAATAAACGACCACATTAAATATAAAATGCTGAGCTTCAGGCAGGTTATTGAACTTTCAAGCAACATCGGCACCGCAAAGATGGGTGCCAGACTCGGACCGGAGAAGCTCTACAAATGCGCGAAGTCTTTCGGGTTCGGCGAAAAGACCAATATCCAGCTTGCGGGCGAAATACGCGGGACGCTCCGCCCGGTTGAAAAATGGTCAGGGCTTTCCCCTTATATCATGCCGATAGGGCAGGAGGTAAGCGCCACCGGTATACAGCTTATTTCGGCGATGAATGCGGTAGCTAACAAAGGCAAATACATGCAGCCCTTGATAGTCAAATACATCAAGGATAACGAGGGCCGGACGATAAAGGAATTCGCGCCGGTGGAACTCAGGCAGGCTGTTGATGAAGCAACGGCAAGAAGAATGACAGCCGTCCTCAGGGGGGTTGTGGAGAACGGCACCGGGAAGGAAGCCGGGGTTGAGGGAATAAGCGTTGCCGGAAAGACCGGAACCGCCCAGAAATTTGATCCCGTCACCCGCAAGTATTCAACTTATAAATATGTTTCTTCCTTCATAGGATTTGTGCCGGCGGAAAAGCCAAAAATAGCCATACTGGTCTCAATAGATGAACCCAATGGAGTTTACTGGGGCGGCTCTGTAGCTGCTCCGTGTTTTTCAAAGATAGCAAAGCAGGCTTTAAGGTACATGGAAAAGGAATCTTATGATCTTGTCAAAAATAATTAACGCGGTCGGGGCAGTAAAAGTTTTGGGGCGCGCAGACCTTGCCGTCGGCTCCATCGCGTTTGATTCGAGGAAAGTCCAGCCCGGGTCTCTTTTCGTGGCTATTCCCGGCTACAAGACGGACGGATTCTCATATATCGGCGCGGCTATAAAGTCCGGCGCGACTTCTATCTTAAGCGAGAAAGAAATTGAGGTGCCTGCCGGTGTCACGCTGGTGCTGGTTTCCGACGCCAGAGCCGCCCTCGCCGGAGCTGCGGCGGAATTTTTTGACAATCCTTCGGGAAAGCTCAGAGTGATAGGCGTAACAGGAACAAGCGGAAAGACTACCACTACCTACCTTCTGAGATCTATTCTCAACAGGAACGGCGAAAAGACCGGTTTACTGGGTACCATCAATTATGATCTGGCCGGCGAAATCCTTGAATCAAAAAATACAACGCCGGAATCACTCACGCTTCAGGAGCTGCTCTACAAAATGGTAATGAAGAAGCTGGACGCCTGCGTGATGGAGGTGTCTTCGCACTCCCTGGCGCTCGGACGCGTAGCGGGAGTTGATTTCGCCGCCGGAGTTTTTCTGAATCTTACGCAGGACCATATGGATTTTCATAAAAACTTTGAAGAGTATCTTGGCGCGAAATTGAAGCTCTTTGAGATGATAAAAAACGACGGTGTGAAGCGCGTCCCTAAAGTATGCGCGGTGAACCTTGACGACGAATACGCGGGGTATTTCACGAAAAAGAGCAAAGTGAAAACCCTGACCTTTGGTTTGAAAGAGAATGCGGATATAAGGGCCGTGGATATCAAGAATGAAGCCGGAGGTTTGAGTTTCGGGCTTTCTTATCTGGGTAAAGTTTACGGACTCTCTCTGAAACTCAAAGGTGCCTACAATGCGTATAACGCGATGGCCGCGGCGGCAGTCGGTCTGGGGCTGAACCTTGACTGGCAGATAATCAAGGAAGGGCTGGAAGCCGTGGAGAATGTGCCCGGAAGATTTGAGACTTACAGGAGCAGCACGGGTTTTACGGTGGTTGTGGATTACGCCCACAAACCGGATGCCCTGAAGAAACTGCTTACGGCAGTGAGAGAGATGGGG
>JBAXDA010000323.1:0-2251 GCA_037141215.1 Candidatus Firestoneibacteriota bacterium
ACAACACGCTGCTTTATCAGGATGTGTTTTTGAAAATTATCACCGAGAAACAGATTGCTGAAAAAATTACCGGAGGAACGAAGATATTGGTAGTTCCCGGCGCTGTGAATATTCCCGAGAATGTGGCTAAAAAGATTGGAGAATTCGCGGCTGAGGGTGGTACGGTAGTAATTGTGCCCAATTCCCTGATGTATGACGAATACAACAGAAAGAAGGATTATATCAAAGAGCTTGCCGGTGTTGAAATTCTGCAGATGACTCTCCCCAGGATAAAAGTGGGGAAGGAACAGGCAGATACCCGCACCCGCGATGACGGGTTCATACAGGGCGCGATTTCTGATATGGAACTGCAGAATGTTTCCAAGACCAGGATCTCAACTCCGGGCAAAGGTCTATTTGGCGGAGAAACCCCTTCTTTCGACGGTCTCGGAGTCGTGCAGAAAATAAAAGCCGGGAAAGACGCCGAAATTCTCGGCAGTTTTGAGGACGGTTCGCCTGCAATAGTTTTAAACAAGAAAGGAAAGGGGAAGGTTTATTACCTGGCAACTTCACTGGAGAAGAACAGTCTCTGGAAGTTTTTTGATTACTTAGTCAAGAGCGAAAAATTGGATCGTCTCATTCAGATAGTGGATAAGAACGGCAAGCGCATCAATACCGTTGAGAGCCGGACGATACCCTACGGCGGAGGCTACCTTACATATATAGTAAACCTTTCCGGCGGGGATATTGCCGTGAAACTGGATACCAAACTGCCTATGAAGAAAGTCACCGAGCTTATCAGCGATGAAACCGTAAATCCTGCGGATATAAATGTGAAAAAATCACGGACAGTTATTCTTAAAGTGGAGTAGCTTAAGATTGCTTGGCTTGCTATGGCGACAATTTGATAGTTCCTTTTTGGAGGCATCATGAAAAAAGCACTTGTAGTCGCAGCCTTTGTTTTCGTTTCTGCCTTTGTATTTGCGGGCCAGTTCAAGCACAACTTCGCTTGGGATTGGACGATGCCTCACGACGCAAAGTTTTTTGATGAGGTGAAGCGCCTCGGTTTCAATAACTTTGTCACGAGCGAGGCCGGCGCGACTCTGGATAAAATATTTGAAGAGGCAGGGAAAAGGGATATAAAAGTTTATCTGGTTATGGGGTTTAAGGCAGGGGGAGTATTCCCGGATGGCTCGGAGCAGAGCATCTCTGCCGCTGACACAAAAAATGTTATCAGAAAGGCGAAACTGGGCAAAGATCCAAACGACCAGGTCGGGGGAGAGCCGCTGGACCCGAACGATGTTAATAGAGATGATTTTGTCTGCTTCAATAATGCTGATGCGCTAAAGGCGGGCGTTGAAAACATAAGAAACCTGGCTGCCGAGAAGCGAGCCGCGGGAATTGCTTTTGACTGGTTCGGTTTTAAGAATTATTACGCCTGCTTCTGCGATAACTGCGTGGAGAAAGAAGCCGTTTATGCCAAGGCGCATCCGGAACTCAAGGAGGAGGAAGCGCTCTACAAATTCTCGGAAGAGTCCCTGCTCAATTTCATGAATACGCTTATTGCCGAAGGCAGAAAGGCCCGGCCGGATATAAAATTCACCTGTCATGTGTATCCGTATTTCAAGCCGGAGCCTCTCTACGGGAATAAACTAAATATTGAATATCCGGAGCAGACCGTTTCCTGGTTCTTCCTGCCCCATTGGGACTTAAAGAAGGTCCGGGATTATACTAAGATCGTGGTCAAGGGCGCAAAAAAATATTACAAAGACGGCGTCGGTATTCCTTTTATGGGCATCTCCTCCGACAAAAATATGAAAAGCGCCGCCAGAATAGCCGATGAATTTAAGATCCTGACAGAAGAAGGGGCGGAAGGCGTTTCGGTAGCGTGTATCGGGGATATACTTAAAGACCCTGAAATGGCAAAGGTGTTTGAGGAAAAATTAAAATAGAATCCTAATTTAAATGAAACTCGGGCGTGATTTTGCTATAATCTAGTATGAAAGCTAACAATGTGTATATTATCGCAGGACCCAACGGCTCAGGCAAAACGACATTTGTAACAAATATTCTGAAAGAATTGGATTATGATGTCGTCAAATATGATGCCGGAGATATTCGCAATAAATCAATTATTGACACTATTACTAAGCATAATATGTCTGACAAGAATATTATGAGTTTATTTCACAAGAAGGTCAAGCGTATTGCAATTGTTATGGATGAAATTGATGGCATGAATAATGGCGACAAGGGCGGCATCAATACGCTG
>JBAXDA010000324.1:0-2219 GCA_037141215.1 Candidatus Firestoneibacteriota bacterium
CGAGTGTTTTTGCGGAGGATTCGGGCAGGGCTTTTACGATAACTTCGGTAAGTTTGGCTTCTACAATACTGCTCAGGCTTTCCGGTACCCCTACCACTGCGAGGCCGCAGCCGGATCTCATTGCCGCCACAGCGCTAAGGCAGGGCGCTCCGGTCATACCCCTGCTTCCGCCCGCAATGAAGACCTTACCAAAATCGCCTTTATTGGAATCGCAAGGCCTGGCGGGAAGCAAAGAAACGGCGTCAGCCCGTTCCAGCAGTCTTGTTTTCAGTTCTTCCGCCTGCACTGCTTTACAGGGAAAGCCGATATCCTTGACCAGAACATTTCCGGCGAATTCTACACCCGGATACATGCAGAGCCCGACCTTATTCAGACCGAAGGTAACCGTATAGTCAGCTTTAATGCAGGCTCCCAGCACCTGACCGTTATTAGAATTCAGACCCGAAGGAAGATCAACGGAAATAACCGAGGCAGGCAGGGAATTTACAAACTGGATTATATTCTGGTAAAAGCCCGAAACCGCGCCTTTGAAGCCCGTGCCGAGCAGAGCGTCAATAAAAACATCGTAATCTTTTAGCTTTGCTTTTTCTGCTTCAAGATCCTTGGAGAGAGAAAGATGGACAACTTTTATTTTTTCTTTTTCGCATCTCGAGAGATTGAGTTTAACACTGCCTTCCGCTTCTTCTTTCCTCGCAAAATGATAAACTGCGGGTTTGAGTTTCTGGCCGTGCAGCAGGCGGGCAATAACCAGTCCGTCGCCTCCGTTGTTCCCTTTTCCGCAGAGCACGCAGACAGACTTTCCCTTCAAGCCCCCAAACTCTCCGTTCAGAAAAGCAACAACAGCCTTTCCCGCATTCTCCATAAGCTGCTCGCCGGAAACTCCAAACTCCGTGATAGAGCGCCTGTCTATACGCCTCATTGCATCGCCGCTTGCTATGAACATTATTCTTTAACCTCCGATTGCGACCATCGCAACAGCGTAATTCTTGTCCTGTGAGATTGTGAGAGAAACAGACTTAATTTTTTTCATAAAAGCAAGCTTCTTGCCCGGCAGGATTATTATTTCAGGTTTGCCGAATTTATCGTTGCGGACCTCCATATCAGTCCATTTGAGCTTGCCCTGCCAGCCGGAACTTACCGCCTTAAGGAAGGCTTCTTTCGCGGCAAACCTGCTTGCGAAATGCGGGTAAGGGTTTTTCTTTGATAAACAATACTTTGTCTCTTTTTCCGTGAAGAGTTTTTTAAGCTGTTTTTTCCTTTTAGTTACAATGTTCTTTACGCGGCTTACTTCAACTATGTCTATTCCATAACAGGGTCTCATTGTTCTTTATTTTAACAAATGCCTGTCATAATTGTCAATCGGGCAGAACTTATTGTTTTTAGGAACCAATTGTGCTAAATTACCTTAATGAACTTTTCCCGCAAGGAAATAATATACGCGGCGGCCTGGGCACTGCTTATCGCCCTCTCCACGATAATACCTTACTCCATCGGAGCTTCTTTTGCTCCGCCCGGGCAGCACTTTATGGGTTTCATCGGGAACAATCTGGACCAGAACAGTTATACAGCCTGGATGAAGCAGGCCGAAGAAGGGCGCATTTTTTTCTCAGGAAAATTCACGACCGAAGCGCAATCAGGCTGGTTCTTTCACCCTTTCTTTCTCGCCTGCGGCTGGTTCGCGAAACTCGCCGGACTCGAGACTGCCGCGGCGTATCATTTAATAAGGGTGCTGCTCGCTTTTCTGCTGCTCCTCTCTGCATATTTCTTCTCCGGAAAATTTCTCAAAGGAAAAGGGCAGCGGTTATTTTTTCTCGTTTTTCTTTCCCTCTCCTCCGGAATAGGCTGGCTCTTCCCCCAAGGAAGCCTGCTTTTGAAAGAAAACATCTATGCGATAACCTGCGCGGACAAGTGGATCACGGAATCAATTACCTTTATGTGCCTGACAACAAAGTCCCTTTTTCTGGCAGCGACCCTGCTTATGCTGGGCGTGTTTTTCTTCGGGCCGGAGGTCGAGGCGCGCATCGGTCGCAACGAGTTCTTCCGCTTCTGGCTGACGGCGATCGTCCTCGCCGGCCTCGCCTGGCTGGTGAGCGTGCAATTTGGCAGAGGGGGCCAGGCCGGGTTGCTTGTCGGCGCCAGCGGCGCGGTGACGGCCACGCTCGCCGTCTTCATCTGGAACAACCCCCACCAGGAGCTTCTCCTCTGGGGCATCCTCCCGA
>JBAXDA010000325.1:0-2215 GCA_037141215.1 Candidatus Firestoneibacteriota bacterium
TTTGCCGTAATTCAGCTTGCTTGATTCACCGGCCAGTATAGGCTTGCTTACCAGCACAGATTTTATCTTTGTTAAACTGCCCTCGTCATACTCGGTGTATTTTCTGAAGAGGTATTCACAGGTGATAAGCCCAAGCACCGAATCTCCCAAATATTCCATTCTTTCATTGGACTCAAGCTTGGAAAGATTATTCTCGTTCACAAACGAGGAATGGATGAAGGCCTGGTTTAAGAGCGAAAGATCCTTAAAGCTTATATTAAGGCTCTTCTGGAACTCCTGCAATTCTGCGCGTCTGGAGGCGGAAAGTTTAAGCATAATTATTGCTTGAACTTCTTTATTGCGAGAGTGGCGTTATGACCTCCGAATCCGAAGGAATTGGATATCGCGAGATTTACGGTCCTTTTAATGGCCTTATTCGGCACATAATCAAGATCGCACGCCGGATCTTTCTCTTCATAATTAATGGTGGGCGGCACCAGGTCGTTTATCACCGTGAGGACGGTTGCTATGGTTTCCGCTCCTCCGGCAGCCCCAAGCAGGTGCCCTATCATGGACTTATTAGAGCTTACACAAAGCTTATAAGCATGTTCCCCGAAAGTGGTCTTTATAGCCTGCGTCTCGCTGGGATCTCCAACGGGAGTTGAAGTGCCGTGCGCGTTGATATAGTCAACGTCTTCCGGCTTTGCCCCCGCGTCTTTTACCGCGTTGGCCATGGCCCTTGCCCCGCCTTCGCCTGTCGGGGAAGTCGCCGTCATATGATAAGCGTCGCTGGAAAGACCGTAGCCCGACAGCTCGCCATATATTTTCGCTCCTCTTTTCAAAGCGTGCTCCATTTCTTCAAGCACCAGAACACCCGAACCTTCCCCCATAACAAAACCGTCCCTGTTCTTATCAAACGGCCTTGAAGCGTGCTTGGGGTCGTCGTTCCTAATGGACATTGCCTGCGCAGCAATGAAGCCCGCTATGCTAAGCGGAGATATAGAAGCCTCGGTGCCGCCGGCTATCATAATATCGGCGTCGCCGTATTGAAGAAGCCTTAAGGATTCGCCTATACAGTTATTTCCGGTCGCGCATGCCGTGGTAACGCAGGCGCTCGGACCCTTCACTCCAAAATGTATGGAGATCATACCTGAGGCCATATTGGAGATCATCATCGGAATAAAGAAAGGACTTATCCTCTTCCAGCCTTTTTCGAGCAGAGTCTTGTGCTGTTCTTCCAGCATCGTAATTCCGCCTATGCCTGAACCCACCACTACGCCTATCCTTGTCGGGTCTATCTTGGCCGCATCTATTTTATTGGCGGCGTCAAGCAGTCCGGCAGATTTAAGCGCCTGTGTTGAGGCGGCAACCGCGTACTGAACGAAAGGCTCCATCCTGCGCGCGGATTTTTTGTCCATATATGCTTCCGGGAGGAAACCATTCACCTCGCAGGCAATGCGGCATTCATAACCGGTTGCGTCAAATTTGGTTATTTGCCCGCCGCAGCTTACGCCTTCGGTCAGATTTTTCCAGAAGGTCTCAATATCATTGCCGGCAGGGGAAACTATCCCCATGCCGGTAATAACGATTCTACGTTTCATTTAATTACCCTTTGCAGTGGATTAGGAGATGCCTTTTGTCTTAAGGTAGGCGTTTACATCACCGACAGACTTGATCTTCTCCGCGTCCTGGTCAGGTATCTCTATGCCAAACTCTTCTTCGAACGCCATGACCAGCTCGACGGTATCAAGGGAATCCGCGCCAAGGTCATCAACGAACGAAGCAGTAGGCGTTACCTCGCCCTCTTCCACGCCCAACTGTTCGACTATGATCTTTTTCACTCTTTCTTCTGCAGTAGCCATCTTTCCTCCTTTAAACTAATCCGCCGTTTTCCGGCGGATTTCAGATTCTTCTATTTTAAATGTGCTTGTATTTTAAATGCGAAAGCCTCAATTGTCAAGGTATTTCTCCGGGAGGTTAACCTGAGGAAAAACCGTTGAAAACATGACTCAATCCGTCAATTTGGCAAAATATACCAATTCTAGTCCAAGAAAGGGGAATTTCAGGGCGTTTTCCCTCAGTACAGAAATTTGCTTCCAAATTTCTGTCTATAGTCCCCGAACGGGGAACTTCAGGGCGTTTTCCCTCAGTACAGAAATTTGCTTCCAAATTTCTGTCTATAGTCCCCGAACGGGGAACTTCAGGGCGTTTTCCCTCAGTACAGAAATTTGCTTCC